>DASUXH010000032.1:0-7683 GCA_036378015.1 Nitrospira sp.
CGTACTTGAGGACGCTCACTTCCACACGGTCGCCGACGTTGAACATCTCCGACGGATGTCCGACGCGGCCCCATGACATATCCGTAATGTGCAGCAGGCCGTCGATCCCCCCCAGGTCGATGAAGGCCCCATAGTCCGTAATGTTCTTGACCATGCCCTGAATCAATTGCCCTTCTTTCAGGGTGGCCAGAGTGGTCTGGCGCTTCTTGTCTCTCGTTTCCTCGAGCAGAACACGGCGGGACACGACGACGTTGCCGCGACGGTGATTGATCTTGATGATCTTCATGGGGAACGTCCGGCCGACCAAGCCATCGAGATCGCGCACGGGGTGCAGGTCGATTTGTGAACCGGGCAAAAACGCCTTGACGCCGATGTCCACCATCATGCCGCCCTTGATCCGGGAAACCACCTTGCCGTCGATGCTCTTTTCTTCCTTGTACAGCTTTTCCAATTCCTCCCAAATCTTCATCTTGTCGGCTTTTTCTTTGGAAAGAATCAGATTGCCGTCGGCATCCTCGCATTCCTCGATATAGACCTGAATGCGGTCGCCGATCTTCAGCTGTTGCAGATCCTCGTGCGAGAATTGATCGCTCGGGATCATTCCTTCGGACTTGTAGCCGATATCGACGACGACCTTGTCTTTCGTTAAAGCGACGACTCGCCCTTCCGTTATGGTGCCCTCTTCGAGGTTTTTGAACGTCTCCTCATACAGGGCGGCAAGGGCCTCGCGATCCATCTGCGGCTCACTCGATTTCGAAACCGTGTTCATGGGACTATCCTACTCTTCCGACGACCGTCGGGTGCTGATAATAGATGACGCCGGTGCTCACTCAGCGTTGCGAGCACCAGCGGTTTCGTGATGGTTGGGTGAAGCAACGCCACCCAATGCGGCAATCCGTTCCATCACCGTGCGACTGACTTTCCGGTAAAACTGCTTCGTCTCTCCGTCCCCGGCTGACGGTGAAAACACCAGCGGCTCCCCGAACGACACGGAAACCGGATGAAACCGTGGCCGCTTGGCACCCGCAGGCAACACCTCAAACGTCCCTTTCAAATACGCTGGGACAACCGGACAACCGGTCTGCGCCACGATCATGCCGAGTCCCGCCTTCGCTTCCCGAAGATGGCCGTCGGGACTTCTGCTTCCCTCTGGGAAAATGACCACGACCTTCCCCGCATTGATCAACGCAACCGCCTGATCGAACGCCTTCCGATCCAATCGGCCGAGCCTCAGCGGAATCCAGCCCAACCACTGTAAAACTTCCTTGAACCCCGGCATGAACAAATCGCTTCGCCCGAGATACCACGCCCGGCGGGGCATTCCACAGCCGAGCAAGGGAATGTCGAAGTAACTTGCATGGTTTGCGGCGACCAGCAAGCCGCCTCGCTTCGGTACGGATCCGAGGACGCGAAACCGAAAACAGAGCCACGCCACTGCTCTCGTGAAGACCCACAAGATCGCGTACGCGGCCGAACTCACAACTTGGCCGTCACCACAGCCAACATCCGGTTGACGACCGCATCGGCCGACAAACTCGACGTATCGATGTGATGTGCGTCGTCAGCCGGCGTCAGCGGTGCCATCGTTCGAGACCTGTCGCGATTGTCCCGGCCGGCCAACTCCGCGCTGGTTTGTTCGATGGCGCCCCCATGACCGGCCGCCACGAGTTCGCGGTGGCGACGCTGTGCCCGCACCGTCGGATCTGCCTCCAGAAAGAATTTAACCGGCGCCGAGGGAAAGACCTTCGTGCCGATATCACGTCCTTCGGCCACCACGGAACCCTTCTTGCCGATCTGCCGTTGAACAGGCAGGAGCCATGCTCTCACCGCCGGAATCGCCGACACCACCGATGCCGCTGCTGACACGGCCGGTGTTCGGAGTTCGTTTGTCACGTCCTGCCCATTGATGGAAACCGTTACGTCCTTGTTTGTGACTTCCATCTGAAGCGACAGCTTCGGCAGAAGTTTTGCCACTGCTTCGGCATCCATCGGTTCAGTCCGGTGTTTCAGGACTGCCCAGGCAACCGCCCGGTACAACGCCCCCGTGTCGAGATACAAAAAGCCCAGCCGCGAAGCCAGGAGCTTCGCCACCGTGCTCTTACCCACACCGGCCGGGCCGTCAATTGCCACAATCATGGCTTCACATGCCCTTTTTGCGGCTCGCTGACTGCGCCGGTCAATTGCAGCAGGCACGCGTGAAAATTTGGGAACGACGTATCGATGCAGTCCGTGTCATGCACCACCGATTCCGCCGGAGCCGTCAAGCCTCCGATCGCGAGGGACATCGCCACCCGATGGTCTCCATGACTTCGGCCGTTGGCCGACTGAAGCCCTCCGTTTTCTCCGGACTGTCCGAGGCCTTGGATCGCCATTCCATCAGCCGTTTCGCTCACTCGCGCTCCCATGGCGCGCAATTCGGTCGACATCGTCGCAATCCGGTCGCTTTCCTTGACCCGCAGCTCGTCTGCTCCGGTGATCACGGTCTGACCCTCGGCGACTGCGGCTGCCACGCAAAGGATGGGAAACTCATCGATCGTCTGAGGAATAAGATCCGCTCCGATCGTTACGCCGTGGAGAGGCGCCGATCGTACGCGAATGTCGGCCACCGGTTCGCCGGCTTCCTCCCGCCGGTTGAGCAACTCAATGTCACCGCCCATGCGGTCCAGCACGTCGAGCAGTCCCGTTCTCGTCGGGTTGATGCCGACGCCGGTGATCGTGACGTCCGAACCCGGCAAGATGGTCGCCCCCACGATGAAAAACGCGGCGGCGGAAAAGTCTCCCGGCACGGTCAGTTGCGGTGCGGCGCCCCACCCGACGGACGGTCTGCCCTCGATCGTCAGCGTGAGACCCTTGCGGACCAACGGCAACCCAAAAAAGGCGAACAGCCGTTCGGTATGATCTCGCGACAGCCGTGGTTCCGAAAGCTGCGTGGTGCCTTTCGCAAACAGCGCCGCGAGAAGCAGCGAGGATTTCACCTGCGCGCTGGCCACCGGCGACGCATAGGCGATGGCATGAAGCGTTGTCCCGCTGACGGCCAACGGCGCAAGCTCGCCGCCCTTTCGTCCGGCAATGGTCGCGCCCATCTCGCGCAGCGGTTTGACGACCCGTCCCATGGGACGGCGCCGGATCGAGGCATCTCCCGTGAGGACGCTGAAAAAATCCTGTCCGGCCAGCAGTCCGGTCAACAGGCGGATGCCTGTTCCGGAGTTGCCGCAATCGATGACGCCCGCGGACTCCGCGAGTCCCCACAGGCCTTTCCCATGAACCTGCAGCTCGTCCTTGGTTTCATCGATCCTCACGCCGAGCGCCTGCAGCGCGCGCATCGTGTTGAGACAGTCCTCTCCTCGGCAATAGCGTCTCAGCGTGCCGACACCCTCGGCCAACGCAGTAAGAATCAACGCGCGGTGGGTAATGGATTTGTCTCCGGGAACCGCAATCGTCCCGCACAGAGACCCTCTGGGTGTGATTGTCAAGGTCGCCAACTGCTCCCCGCTTCCACCGAACCTACCGTCGCTGCCGCATCACGTCCGGATGGGAAATTTGTCTCGTTCCACCTTGGCCCGTTCCAGCATCTTCTCAATACCCGCCGCGTCCCCCGTCTGAATCAGCTTTCGCAGTTCACCCAGCGAGCGCTCATAGGCACAAATGCAGGCGACGACATTCTCCCGATTCCAAAGAAAAATGTCCCGCCACATCTCCGGTGAGCTTGCTGCGATCCGCGTCGTGTCTCGTAAGCCGCCGCCTGAATGCCCAGCCAAGTCCAGTGGAGGCAACTCACTCCGGATATCGACGAGCGCGTTCATCAAGGCGAATGCCGCCACGTGCGGCAGGTGACTGACGGCTCCCAAAATCTTGTCGTGGAGTTGCGGGTCCATCGTGAGCACGACCGCTCCCGCTTCCTGCCAGAGGGCCTGAACCCGTTCAAGAGCTTGCGGGTCGGTCTGCTGAGTGGGCGTCAGGATACAGCGTCTTCCGCTAAACAAGTCTTCGGATCCCGCCGCCGCGCCGGTCTTTTCCTTTCCGGCTATCGGGTGTGCGCCGACAAAATGCACCCCCCTCGGGATCTGGCGTTCCGAGCGAACCACCAGATCTCCTTTGACGCTGCCGACGTCGGTAACAATGGCGCCGGGACGCAAACAGGAGGCCCATTCCTTTAAATGGCGCTCGTAGGTATCGACCGGCGTGGCCAGAATGACCAAGTCCGCGTCTTTGACGGCCTCCCGGGGATCCACGACGTATCGATCGATCGCTCCGACGCTGACCGCCGTCTTCAGATTTTCAATACGCCTTCCCACTCCAACGACGTTGGAAGCCAATTGCTTCCGCCGCAGGATCATTCCCAAAGAACCACCGATCAGACCGACCCCGATAATGACCGCTTGATTGAAATGCAATTTCATTACACGTCTCTACCGACCGCATGCGCGATCTTGCGCATATCGTGCATCAATTCTTTAAACTTGATCGGCTTGATCGACTCTTCCCCGTCGCACAGCGCACACTCGGGGTTCGAATGGACTTCGATGAGGAGGCCGTCCGCGCCGGCCGCGACGGCGGCCTTTGACATCGGCGCGACCAAATTCCACTTTCCGGTGGCATGGCTGGGATCCACGATCACCGGCAGATGAGACAACTCCTTCAACGTCGGGATCGCGGCCAGATCGAGCGTATTGCGGTATTGCGTTTCGAAGGTCCTGATACCGCGTTCACAGAGCATGACGTTCCGGTTTCCCCGCGACATGATGTATTCGGCGGACAAGAGAAATTCCTTGATCGTGGCCGAGAGCCCCCGCTTCAGCAGCACGGGCTTGTCATAGGCGCCGACTTCCTTCAGCAGTTCGAAATTCTGCATATTGCGCGCGCCGATCTGAATGATATCGGCCTTCTCCAGAAACAGCTCGATATCCCGAGTGTCGAGGATTTCGCTGACGACAGGCAGGCCCGTCTGTTTTCTCGCCTCTGCCAGATAGTCCAAGCCCTCTCGACCCAATCCCTGAAACGAATAGGGCGATGTGCGGGGTTTATAGGCGCCGCCGCGCAGGACGCTGGCTCCGGCGGCCTTCACCTCATGCGCAATGCCGACGGTCAACTCGAGCCGTTCCACGGCGCACGGGCCTGCCATGATCGCCAGGCGGTTTGCACCGATCTTCACCCCACCGACGTCAATGATGGTTCCTTCCTTCTTGAATTCCCGACTGACCAACTTCCAGGGAGCCAAAATAGGCAGGACGCTTTCCACCCCGGGTAAGGCGGTGAGCGGCTGGTTTTGGAGAATCCGGTCGTCGCCAATGACGCCGATGATCGTTCGTTCCTGTCCGGTCGAGAGCTGTGATTTCAATCCCAGTTCCCGAAGCCGATCAACGATGTGATCGACTTCCCGCTCGGATGCATCCGGTCTCAACACGATGATCATGTTGTCCTCGCCTTGAATCAGTCCGCCCGTAAGACTTGCCCGAGTGCCGTCAGAAACGCCGTATTCTCTTCTGCCTGCCCGATCGTTATCCGGATCATGCGCCCTTCGATATGGCGAATGATCACGCCAAGCCGCAACAAAGCCTCGAATATGCGACGCCCATCACGGCCTACGTCAACATACACAAAATTCGTTTCGCTCGCGATCGGCGCAAACCCGAGCGCCTGCAAGCCGCTCACGACCTGGTCCATCCCTGCCTGATTTACAGCGCGGCTGTTTGCGACGTGTTCATCGTCGTCCAAAGCCGCCAGTGCGGCGAGCTGCGCCAAACTGTTGGCATTGAACGGCGGCCTGACGCGATTCAGAAAGTTGGCGATTTCCGGCGTGGTGACCCCATAGCCAATCCGCAAGCCAGCCAACCCGTAAATTTTTGAGAATGTCCTCAAGACGATGGCATTGCGTCCTTGTTTGACATAGGCCATGGAATCAGGAAATTCAGCACTCCGGACATATTCGAAATACGCTTCGTCGAAGACCACAACGACGTGCTCGGGCACCCTCGCTAGGAGGCTTGTCACCTCGTCGGCCGATACCATGGTGCCCGTCGGGTTGTTGGGGTTGCAGAGAAACAGCAGGCGAGTCCGTTCGGTGATCGCATCAGCCATGGCGGTGACATCGTGGCGCCACTGAACGAGAGGCACCACCACGGCCTTCCCGTGTGCGGCCATGACTTCCATCTTGTAAATGACGAACGTCTGATCAGCCATGACCGCTTCGTCGCCCGGCGCCAGAAATGTGCGGGCCAAGAAGCTGAGGATCTCGTCGGAGCCATTCCCTAGAATGACCTGGTCTGCCGACACCTTCCATCGGTCGGCAATGGCCTCGCGCAGTCGGAAGGCCCCGCCGTCCGGATACCGGTGCAAGGTCGCCACACCGTCGTTGATGACAGCCATGGCTTTCGGCGACGGACCCAGCGGGTTTTCATTGGAGGCCAGCTTGATCACGCGTGTGAGGCCCAACTCACGCTTCAGCTCTTCGATTGGCTTCCCCGGTACGTACGGGCTCAAGGCGGCGATGTCGGAATGCACATGAAGCGTCATGGGGTTAACTGTGCGCCGGGTAGGAGCCAAGGACTTTCATGAAGAGACAGCGCCCGGTGATTTCCTCGACGGCCTTTTTGACCCGGTCTTCTTCGATATGGCCTTCGACGTCCACAAAAAAGATGTACTCCCACGCCTTGCGTCTCGAGGGACGCGACTCGATCTTCGTCATGCTCAATCCATGGGAGGCGAAGGGGCGCAGCAAGTCGTACAGCGCGCCGACCTTGTCTTTGATCGACAACATGAGGGACGTCTTGTCTTTCCCCGTGCGTTGCGGAGGCTTCTGCGACAAAACCAGGAACCGCGTGAAGTTGTTGAGATTATCCTCGATTCGCGACTTGATCACTTTCAGGCCGTAGAGCTGCGCGGCAAGTTCCGACGCGATGGCGGCAAGGGACGGATCGTCGAGGCACATTTCGGCCGCTCGCGCCGTGCTGGCGACTTCAGACACCGGGACGTGCGGCATGTTGGTTTCCAGCCAATTGCGGCATTGGGCGATCGCGTGTGGATGAGAGCAGATTTTCTTGATCTCCTCGGCGGCGCCAGACTTCGACATCAGATGGTGCGACACTTCCTGAAGCACTTCTCCGTAAATCAAAAGGTTCGAGTCGATGAACATGTCCAGGGTATGGTTCACGACGCCTTCGGTCGTGTTCTCGATCGGAACGACTCCGAAGTTCGCCCTGCCCCGTTCGACCTCGCTGAACACGTCTTTAATGCTATTGACCGGGACATACTGGGCCGAGGCCCCGAATTTCTGGGTGCAGGCCATGTGGGTGAAGGTCGCCCTGGGCCCCAAATACGCCACCTTCTGCGGACCTTCCAGAGAGAGGGACGCAGACATGATTTCCCGATACACGGGACGGATGGCGTCGGAAGGGAAGGGACCGGTGTTTTGTGCGATGAGGCGCTCGATGATAGCCGCTTCCCTTGCCGGAGTATGCAAATTCGCGCCGGCATCCTGCTGTTTTTTCAGCTTGCCGATCTCAACGACGCTTCTTGAGCGCTCGTTAAGGAGACGCAAGATCTCGTCATCGATGCGGTCGATTTCTTTCCGGTAATCGGAAAGGCTACCGGGCATGTAATGGAACCCCCTCCACCCCTGCCCCATGAGTTGGACGAGCGTCCAGAAGCAGGACGGGTGCGAGTAAGCAAGGAATGATACAGGAA
>DASUXH010000033.1:0-6220 GCA_036378015.1 Nitrospira sp.
CAACCGGCTTCGCACCCCCGCCCGGTGTAGGGACCCCGCGCGGGCGCTTGGTGTAAAGTCGCGTTTCGGCGCGACAGGGTGGGCGGGTGAGAACACTGCCCAGTTTGGCGTCACCCGCTAAGAAGCACGCATCGCCCGTGAGAGAGGAAATAAACAAGCGAGCTCGGATGGATCTTTGTAGACGTATAGTGGCAATGCGAGTGGCGGTTATAGCGGTGTTGACCTTGTGTCTCTGCGGATGCGGGATCGTTATGATCGGAGAGCCCGTCAAGCATCAAGATTTGAGCACGCAGGACGACGCCGAAGAAAATCTCAAGGCGATCCGCGCCATGCTAGCGGATGGGGCCTCACGCCGGCCTGAAGAGCAAAATCTTTCACCGGAGCTGTCGCCTCCCGATGCGGCGCCCTCGCCGGTCGCCCCTTCATCAGGCTTCCGTCTTGCGCCATCCCCGTCCTCGTCGGCCGGGCGAGCCGATGTTCCGGCCAAGCTCCCGTGGACGCCGACAGCGCCGGATCGGCCCACCTCCCCGGACCGTCCCGTTCCTTCGTATACGGTTCCCGCGCCCGTGGGGCCTGATTATTCCGGATCGGTTCGTTGTACCCCGGACGGGATGGGAGGCCAGCGCTGTGCCGGACGATGATCCGACCACAGTGCTTCTCACGCGGCCTCAGTCAGATTGTCGGTGAAAAGCGGCTTTCCCCGAGGCGGAATCGGTGCTTGCCATGACGTAGGCCGCACGGGTATGATCCGCCTTCTCGGCTCCAGCCGTCCCGATTGGAGGTGTTATGGCTTCCACTCGCATCGCGAACTCAAAAAAGCCCCGCCTTTCCCTCGACCGCAGCATCGAGCGCATGAGGAAACATCTCGCGGAACTGGCGCTCTTCGTCAAGAAGGGGAAGGCCGCCCGCTCACTCGAGGAATTCGACTCAGAATCAGAGCGCTTGATCGCTGAGTTGCTCGGAGAAACGTCCAGCCTGCTGGACGCCTATCAGTACGCGCAGCTTGGCGAGGCTGCGGGTCTTGTCAACATGACCGAAGAGGCGCCCGAAAGCATCGGCCTCGACAGCGAACGGCAGAGCCTGCTGCAGAGGACGCGGGTGCTGGAAAGTTGTGTCGCCGAACTGGAAGCGCGCCGCGCGGCCGAACCGAAAAAGGGGAATTCAGGCAGGCATGTATTGACTGGCCCGCAGGTCGCCGAACACATGTCGCCTGATCTCCGGAGCGTGCCGCAAACCGCGACGCTGCGGGAAGCGGGCTGCCTGATGCAGAAATGGAAAACCGGCTCCCTGCTCGTCACGGACAGCCACGCCTACGTCGGATTCATCACCGATTCGGCGCTCGCGCGCGACGTCGTGGCCAACGGCCTTGACGCCAACAGTACCGCCGTCCAAGCGTGCGTCAGGAAGCCGCTCGTGACCATTCGCGGAGACCGTCCGCTCATTGAGGCGGTGCGGCTGATGAAGGAGCAGGCCACCCGTCACTTGGCGGTGGCACAGGACGGCGAAATCATCGGTGTCATTTCCGTGTCGAACATCCTGCGGTATTACTCCGGGGTCATCTGACCGTACTTGATCGCCGACTCCGAACACAAGCACTCACGATGTAGGAGGTATCCATGGGACCGACGAAAGCCATTGTCAAGGATCAGGCGTTGTACGAAGCGGCAACGGGAAAATTTATCAAGGATGGGTTTGCCAGCCGCCGGGACATTGAGGACTATGTGAAACATCATTATCTCGCTCTTCCCGTGGTGGACAACGCGGGCAACCCATGGCTGCTGGAGGGGAAACCGGTCTATTGCTTCCGCGGTAGTCAATACGAAACGCTGGACGACCAGCGCGTGCAACTGGCGCGTTGCCCGGATTGCGGAGGAATGGGCATCAGGTCTGACGAATTTACCGTGGAATCCGATTGCATCCGCTGCGCGTCCTGCGGGCATGAATTTGATGCGCGATTGGAAATGATGGAGACGTGACGGGGCTTGATGTAGGCGGGTCCTGTCGCCGAGCAGCCCAAGCGTGCTCGCACCCCCGCCCGGTGTAGGGACCCCCGCTGCGCGCGCTTGGCCCTGGCTTGGCGCCACCCGCAAGTGTGGAGTGCCGTCACGTATAGGACGGCGAGAAACGAGCAAGCTTGGAGGGACCAATTCAGAAGGACCGCGCCTGATCGGTCTGCGACGGTACCCTCGCCTTCGTGAAAATCGCAGGGTAGGGCTTACTCATCCCTCTTGAGATTGAGGAGCGAGCGAGTTTGGGGGGATCATCCTGTCTGAGATCTGAGATTTGCAATCTGCCTAGCCTCATCAGCCTGCCAGCCAGGCAGCAAGTTGAGGCACCCACGGCAGTAGCAGAACACCCGCGCCGACGGACAACGCCACGATAGCGCCGACGAGTTCTTCATCCAGCCGCGCCTCGGCGGCAAAAATCGTCGCGGTCACTGCGGAAGGCATTCCCCCAACCAAGATCACCACGGCCCGTTCGACGCCTCGCAAACGTAAAACCTCCGCAGCTACGAATCCCAACAGCAAACCTGCCCCCATTCGAACCAGGACGCCCAGTGCGGCGAGCCCCAGTCTTCCTTGACCCGATAGGCTGATCGACAGCCCCAAGACGAGGCTGGCGAGCGGAGTCGTCGTCATGTGAACCGGCAGGAGCAGGTCCCGCAACCAGAGGGGCAAGTGCAGTCCGACCAGTTTCAACATCAGGACGCCGGTCAAGGCCCAGAGAGGGGGAGACGCGATGAAGCGTTGCAGTGCGGATCCGGCATGGGACACACCGGTTCCATGCCAGAGAGCCAGACCGTACAGCAGGGTCAACGTCAGCGTCGTCTGTCCCAGGTCGAACAGGACGGCTCGAGCGAGCCCTGCCTCACCGAATGTGGCCAGAATGACCGGATAGGCGAAGTAGATGGAGTTGATGCAGCCTGTGCCCAGCAGGAAGCTACCCTGAGTCAGGCGGGGAAGGTGCAGAAACCGGGAAAGCTGCCATGACAGGACAATCATAGGTAGCGTGACGAGGCAGGCCGCCACCGGGAGTTTCCATGCCGCGTAGGTAAACTGAATCCCGTCGAGCGAGACCAGGATGGTTGCCGGAAGGCTGACCGAGAACACGAAGGCGGCTAGGCGCTCGGCATCCGATCGGGTCAATAGATGGAAGGCGCGCAGCAGCGCCGCACCGAGGAAGAGAAGAATGAACGCAACGAGCGAGTCGGGCATGATTCGCAGCCTACCAGAGACGGCCGACGGGGGACCACCGCAGGTGAGAAGGTTTTAAGCTCGGCCTAAGACGACCTTAATCTCACGCTCTTACCTTCTATACAGACATCCTATCCGAGAGGTGTTCGATGCGTTTCCTTGGAATGAGAGCCTACCTGTCCGCAGTCTCCCTCTTCGTGTCTTCCCTGTTGGGACGATCCCGCGCCTCAAAGCCGCGCAAGCAGTCGGCCACCTGGCGGCGTACCGGCGCAGCTATCGTAGATCAAGCCGCAGTGAGGCTGCGGTGATCTAAGGACGGCAGACTTTCCTTCCTGCCTCACGTTGTCTATGATCGGACGGTATAGGTCAATGCGGAGGCGTGCATGGCGGAGGTCCTGCGGGTCACCACCGAACATCTGAAAGAGGTCGTCGACCTCACGGAGCGAGTTCAGTCGGTGATCCGACACGCGAAAATGCGCGGAGGTCTGTGCTCGCTTTTCGTCACTCATACCACGGCGGCCCTCACGACCGGCGAAATCGGGGAAGGCACCGAGCAGGATCTTCTCGACGTCGTCGAGCGGATCATTCCCTCGATCCGTTTTCGCCATGAGCACGACCCCTCGCATGCCTGGTCGCATATGGCCGCCTCCATGTTGGGTCCCTCGCTCAGCGTTCCCGTGACAGACGGACACTTGGCATTGGGCACCTGGCAATCGGTCCTCCTCGTCGAATTGGACGGTCCCCGTGAACGAACCGTCTACGTGACACTGCTTCCGACATGATTCGCCGATACGCCAGAAATTCTCAGCGCCGCCTTGCGGTGTAGGCATCGGCTGCGAGCGACCTCGGTGAAGCGGTCCGCTGCCCTTGCGAAGCCGCGCAGAACGTCAGCCGTCCCCTTCAGGGATTTGGTGGGTTGACCTGGTCCACCTTTGGATCGTACGGTCAAGGCAAAGGGAGTACGATGGGAACTATGGCCGACTCTGTCGAACCGCATCTCTTCGTCATTTTAGGGGGAACCGGTGATTTGACGAAGCGCAAGTTATTACCTGCGCTGTTCCACCTTCGTACCTACGGAGAACTGGAAACGCAGAATACGCTCATCGTAGGAGCGGCGCAGCCGGAGATGAGCGAGGAGGCCTACCGTCTGTGGGCCTACGAAAGCTTGAACAGGTCTGAGGCGCGAAATGCGCCGGATTTCCGTCGGTGGTGCAACGAATCTCTCCATTACCAATCGGTCGGTCGAGGCGAAGCCGAAGACTACGAGCAGCTCGGTAAATACATCCGGCAGCTCGAAATGACCCGCAATCTGCCGGAAAACCGCGTCTTCTATCTGGCCCTGCCCCCGACGGCCGTACCCGAGGCGGTCGAACAGCTTGCCCGGGCGTGTCTGCTGAAAAGCCGTGGGTGGGTGCGGGTGGTGTTCGAGAAGCCGTTCGGCCACGATTTCCGCTCCGCCCGTGCCTTAAATACTCTTCTGCACCGCTATCTCGACGAGTCGCAGATCTATCGGATCGACCACTATCTGGGCAAAGAGACGGTGCAAAATCTTCTGGCTTTTCGTTTTGCAAATCCCATTTTCGAGTCTTTGTGGAACCGAGACTCGGTGGAATGTGTGCAGGTTACGGTGGCAGAGGATCTCGGCGTCGAGCACCGGGGCGCGTACTATAACGACGCGGGCGCCTTGCGCGATATGGTTCAGAACCATTTGACGCAGCTAGTGACCGTCATGGCCATGGAAGTCCCGGTCTCCTTCGAGTCGGACGCGATCCGAGCGGAGAAGCTGAAAGTCTTGCATTCCATTCCGCCGATCAACCGTGCCGACATCGTGTTCGGACAGTACCGGCTCTGGGAATTCGACGGGCACAGAATTCCCGGGTATCGTGAAGAAAAAGGCGTCCCGCCTGATTCCTTGACGGAAAGCTTCGTGGCCCTAAAAATGGAAATTCATAATTGGCGGTGGCGTGGCGTCCCGTTCTATTTACGGACAGGCAAACGCCTGCCGCGCAAGATTACGCAGATTGCGGTGATTTTCCGTCCCGCGCCGTTCTTTGTCTTTCGATCGCTCGATCCCGGCAGCCTCGATCCCAATCAACTGGTCATTACGCTGCAGCCGAAGGAAGGATTTGCGCTGGGATTTTCCGTCAAGACGCCCGGCCGGCCATTCAGGTTTACCAACCGCGCGCTCCAATTTGATTACAAGCAGGCCTTTGGAGGCGAACTGCCTGAGGCCTATGAAACACTGTTGCAGGACGTCATGATCGGCGATCAAACGCTGTTCGTGACCGCCGATTTTACTGAGACTGCCTGGCGACTCTATGACCCCTTGCTCGTCGGCAAGCGCGAGCCGGTAGTCTATACCGCAGGCACCTGGGGCCCCCCCGAGGCGGACCAATTGCTCGAGCGGAACGGACATCGCTGGCAATTGGGATGGTGATTATGGCCGAGCCGCCTCCCTTCGTCGTCACGAATATTCCGCAGCGGATGGATCGGCTTCCCTGGTCGAACTGGCACTGGCTGGTCGTGTCGGCGCTCGGAGTGACCTGGCTGCTCGACGGACTCGAGGTCTCCATTGTTGCGGCATTGGGACCCGTCCTGACCCATTCGGCGACGCTGGCGCTCACGGAATCCGAGGTTGGAATGACGGCCTCTGCGTACTTGGCCGGCTCGGTCGTTGGGGCGCTCGTGTTTTCCTATCTCACGGACCGACAAGGACGCAAGAAATGGTTCATGATTACGTTGTTGCTGTATCTCGCGGCGACGATCCTCACGGCGTTTGCCTGGGATTTGACAAGTCTCATGTTCTTTCGGTTTTTGACGGGCGCCGGCATCGGAGGGGAGTATGCCGCCATCAATTCGGCGATCGACGAATTGATCCCGGCTCGGCGCCGCGGCCACACGGACCTCGCGATCAACGGCACATGGTGGCTCGGCTCGGCGACGGGCGCTCTCTTATCCGTGGTCCTGCTGAACACGCGCCTTATTCCCGAGTGGTTGGGGTGGCGTCTCTGCTTCATTTTCGGGGC
>DASUXH010000034.1:0-6852 GCA_036378015.1 Nitrospira sp.
CCTCCGGCGTACCCGATGGCGGTTGCCAAGAAGAAATATTCAATCTGCCTCCGTTTGAGCCCCGATGTAATTCGATGCATCTTGTAAAGCTTGTAATGGCTGTACACCACGAGAAAGAGCCACCAGGCGGCAAAGAACGGAAACACCGCACCTGGTAAGGCATAGTAGAACGAGGAGAATAATAATTGGACATCTGCGAAAAATAGGCTCGTAAAGCACAAAGGGAACATCGCAATGCCGACAACGTAGACAGTAATGAGAAATGCTTTTTCGCGGAGGTTGCAAAATGTATAGACGAAGTGGTGGAACAACGTCGGTATCCATATGACGCCGCAGGCAAAAGAGAGACGCCAGGCCAACAAGGCCTGATTGGGGATCGGAGCGAGAGCAATCCACATTCCTCCGAAGCCCCACACTGCAACCGATATCGTAAAGATGAACCAAAGACGGTTGAGCGGTCTCCGGGGACCTTTCCAATAGACAAAAGATCCGAAAGCCAGCGAACTTAATCCGGTTAGGAATCCGGAAAGTGCAAAAAGATTCATAAAGCCGCAGCCTCTTTTTCAGGCACTCGAACAACCGCACTATTCGAAGAAACCTAGCACTCGGTCCGCCAGGTTATCATCCCTCCTATCATGGTGGGAGGCAAGGATGAGATGAAATCAGCGTCCAGTGCTGTGTTGTCTTCGAAGGCCTACTTAGGCATGAGGCCAGTGGGCTCACTCCTCGCCTGCATTGGGAACAAAATGGATGGAGGGGAATTCGCGTACGGATGAGATCAGACTTTTGCGGCGAGAAATGGAGCTGATGCCTGTATCCCGAAGTGCGTGTAGCATGTCTCAAAGGCCAAGAGCATATATTCAAGGCTTCGCTGAGTCACAAAAGTCACCTTATCTTGAAGGTCCTTTGTTGTGGCATAGAGCTTCATAATCTCTAGAGCCTGTTGTGGGTGCACGTCATCATATTTGGCATGAGCTTCCATCCACCAGTAGGCTTTTCGGTCAAGGTGTATGCCATCGACCCCTTCATAGTGCGGAAATCCTTTGACCGTCATGACAGAGATATCTTTAGTAATCCCTTCGATAGCATAATTTGTCGCGGCCACCGCTTCGGCCAGCGTTCCCTGAGTATTGATGGACCACAGCCAGTGAGTCAGCGCATCCACCTCTGCAAGAGGCTTGACCGTGTACAAGTCCGATCGCTTAATGCCAAAACCCTCTGCCATGTGCACCCACTGCTCCGCGTGCCGTTTTTCGACTCGTACATTGTCAATTAGATAGTTTCTTGACATGGGATCTTGCGTCTTCGGAATACTTAAGGCGATCCACTTTGGAAAGGTTTCTATGAAGGGGTACAGTTGAAGCAGCCAGCCTCGCATTTGCGGCAACGAGAGGGTTCCCGCCGATGCTTCTCGGATAAGCCGGCAATTGAGGATCGCATTCCATGCAGGTTCGATCTGAAGTCTCAAATCCAAAACCCAGCTTGGATGTGGCGTGAGTTTCTTACCTCTCTTATGTTCTCGCCACAGGTCTTCGTGATGAATGTCAGAAGCGGTAGCAAGGAGGTTCGTCGCCTCCCTTGCGAGGAGGTCCTCAGAAATGCGTATTGCAAGGAATGAATGGTCTCTTGTTTCGCTGTCATCTCGTAAAACCTGAACGACTGACTCGAGAATACGCTTTTCCCACTCATGAACGGCCGAAAACTTGATACCGATCTCGTGTTTGCCATGTGCCTGGTGGCGAAGCTTCTGCGAAAAAACTACCTGTCCCACGATCTGGGCATAGCAGGTTTCTCCTCCGAAGCAAAACTGCATTGCCAGCGGAGTGCCGGCTGGCAGTTCAGTATTGCCAACCAGACGAAGGCCTGTTGAACTTAGGTCGTGCGTGAAGGCTTGAACTTCTTTGCCCAGTAGGCGTAGACGAACTGGAATTTTTAGACTCACTCGTTCGTGGGAGCGTCTATTAACACCGGCCTTCTTGCGTACAGAGGTTAAACTCTGAAGTCTGTTCTCTTTTTGAGGGGGCTTCCGTGCGGTGTGAAAGGTATGAGATGACCTGTTATTTTTTATCTCTTGCATCTCTCCTTTTTCCTGCTTTTTCTTTACACCCGTCATGGCCGACTCAATTGAAGTCCCAAGACGTGGCAAAGACTCGCTACAGACTGGTTAATTCATCATCTTTTGTCAAGGGGGCGAGTTAAGTTGCTGGCAATTTCCACGAGCCGTAGGTCATTTGCTGACAGCAAGAAGAGCATCCGCCGCGGACTCCACCTTTCGTCTTCTTCGTCCCGCTTTCAACCTCATCGGCCGACTTGAATTCCTCAGAGGCCTCGAGTAGGGTCTCCGCGACATGGTTGACGCGCCACGCGTTCCCGGTAATCCCTGGTGGCAATCCGCCGTTTTTTATCAGATCTATCCATGGAGCTTCAAAGATTCCAACGGCGATGGCATCGGTGATCTTCAGGGAATTCAATCCCGATTGAACTATCTTCGCGACGGAACGCCCGCCTCACTCGGCGTCGATGCCGTATGGCTTTCGCCGATCTACCCCTCACCGATGAAGGATTTCGGCTACGATGTGAGCGATTACTGTAACGTCGATCCTCGCTTTGGCACCCTGTCCGATTTTGATTCATTGCTTCGTGAAGCGCACCGCCGAGGCCTCCGCGTCATCATGGACCTCGTCCTCAACCACACGTCCGATCAGCATCCGTGGTTTATCGATTCCCGATCGTCCCGCAATTCGCCGAAAGCCGATTGGTACTGCTGGGCCGATGGAAGGTCCCTGTTTCGCCGCCCCAGCAATTGGAACGCTCGCTTCGGCGGCTCGTCCTGGACCTGGGAGCCCACTCGGCGGCAGTACTACCTCCACTCATTTCTCAAGGAGCAGCCCGATCTCAATTGGCAGCATCCATCCGTGCGGGAATCCATGTGGGACGTCGCGCGTTTTTGGCTGGACCGCGGCGTCGACGGATTTCGGCTGGATGCTATCAACTGGCTGGGTAAGGACTTGCGATGGCCTGACAATCCTTTCCAATTCGGGTGGCGCGGCTATACCAGACAGGAGCATCGATATGACCGCGATCAACCCGTGACGCATGAGATCATGCAGGAGCTGCGTCAGCTCCTCTCCGCCTATCCTCACGCTGTATTGATCGGTGAAGCCGCGGCTGACACGCCGGGCGGGCCAGCGGCTTTCTACGGCCAGGGCGATGATGAGCTCCATTTGGTCTTTGATTTCCGCCTGTTGAAATCGCCATGGCGCGCAGATCGATTTCGGCAGTTCCTGACCGACCATGTTCCAGCTATTCCGAAAGGGGGATGGGCGACGATCGTGTTCAGCAATCACGATCAGCCGCGGCATATCGACCGCTATGGGCAGGATGGGGACGCCGACGCCAGGGCGCGGGCGGCTGCGCTGCTGCTGTTCACACTGCCCGGCACCCCGTTTCTCTACTACGGCGAAGAACTTGGAATGAGGAATGCCAAGCTGCGGTATCGAGAACTGCGTGATCCCTATACCAAACGGTTTTGGCCGTTCCGGCCAGGGCGCGATCCGGCTCGAACACCGATGCAATGGGATGCGTCATATCAGGCGGGATTTACCACCGGCCAGCCCTGGTTGCCCATCGCTGCACAATCTGCGGGACTTAATGTCGCGGACGAAGCCACGGATCCGCGCTCGCTTCTGTCTCTTTACAAACGTCTCATCGCGCAGCGGCGCGCCTCTCAAGCGCTGACTTTGGGAGGCTGCTCGCTCGTAGGAGCGGAGGCTTCGGATTGCCTGCTCTATGAACGGACCGCGCAACTGGAGGATGGAACCACTGAACGGATGCTCACAATGGTGAATTTCTCTGAGCGGCAGGTCGACGTGACCGTTCCGCAGAGCGTGCCGCACGGCCGTGTTCTGCTCTCGACGAATCCGGCGTCGGTTGATGCCGGTCGGATTTCGCGGTGCATGAAGCTGGCGCCCAACGAAGGGCGGCTTATCCAAATCCTCAACTAGGCTCCGGCATGTTTGAAAAACAGCGCGGACAGCGCCGGCAGCGTCAAAGTGAGAGAGTGCATACGGCCATGCAGCGGCACAGGAACGGCGTCTGCGCCTCCGAGGTTGCCCCACCCTCCTCCGCCATACAGCGTCGCGTCACTGTTCAACACTTCCTGCCAGTAGCCCCCGCGTGGGACGCCGATCCGATAATTCGTCCGCGGCACGGGCGTAAAATTGCACACGACCATCACGAGATCCTGCGTCGTCGCGCCTTTCCGCAGCAGGCTGATCACACTCGATTCCGCGTCGTTGCAGTCCAGCCACTCGAAGCCGGCCGGATTGATGTCATGCTCGTACAGCGCCGGCTCCGATCGATATAACCGGTTCAGATCCGAAACCCAGCGCTGCAGCGTCTGATGAAGTGGCTGTTTGAGCAGATCCCAATCGAGGCTTCGATCGTGCGCCCACTCGCTCCACTGCCCGATTTCGGCGCCCATGAACAGCAGCTTCTTCGCGGCCTGCGCATACATGTAGCCATAGAGCAGACGCAGGTTGGCGAACTTCTGCCAATCGTCGCCCGGCATCTTGCCGATCAGGGAGCCTTTGCCGTACACGACCTCATCGTGGGACAACGGCAGAACGAAATTCTCGTGAAAGGCATAGAGCATCCGGAAAGTCAGCTTGTTGTGATGGTATTTCCGGAAAAAGGGATCTTGGCCCATGTAGCTCAGCGTGTCGTGCATCCAGCCCATGTCCCATTTCAAGCCGAACCCTAATCCGCCCACGTAATTCGGCCGGGAGACCATCGGCCAGGCCGTGGATTCTTCGGCGATGGTTTGGACATCGGGAAACTGTTTGTACACTTCCTCGTTAAACCGCCGCAGAAAATCGATAGCTTCCAGGTTCTCTCGGCCGCCGAACCGGTTGGGAATCCACTCTCCCGCCTTGCGCGAGTAGTCGAGATAGAGCATCGACGCCACCGCGTCCACCCGGATGCCGTCGATGTGATACTTCTCCAGCCAAAAGAGGGCGCTGCTGATCAAAAAACTGCGCACCTCGTTGCGGCCGTAGTTGAAGATGTACGTATTCCACTCCGGATGGAATCCCTGTTGAGGATCCGCATGCTCGAACAAGTGGGTCCCGTCGAAAAACGCGAGGCCGTGGGCGTCGGTGGGAAAGTGCGACGGCACCCAATCCAGAATCACGCCGATGTCGTGTCGGTGCAGCTCGTCGATGAGCGTCATGAAATCTTGAGGCGTTCCGTAATTGCCCGACGGAGCAAAGTACCCGGTCGTCTGATATCCCCATGACCCGAAAAACGGATGGTCCATGACAGGCAGAAATTCAACATGCGTAAACCCGGTCTTCTGGAGGTACTCGGGCAGGGTGTGGGCGAGCTCTCTGTAACTCAGGGACCGATTGCCCTCCTGTCCGATGCGACGCCAGGAACCGACGTGCATTTCGTAAATGGCGATGGGAGAATTGAGCCCATTGCGACGGTGGCGGCCGCGCATCCATTCTGCATCGTGCCACTCGAAGTCGGTGTCCCACACGATCGAGGCCGTCTTGGGCGGAATCTCGTTGAACAAGGCAAACGGATCGGTCTTTTCTATCTGATAGCCATTCACGTGAGACACAATATGGAATTTGTAGAGGGCGCCTTTGCCGACGCCGGGGATGAAGCCTTCCCAAATCCCCGACGACTCATGGGGACGAAGCGGATGTCTCTCCTTGGACCAGTCATTGAAAGACCCAATGACGGAGACCCGCTCCGCATTCGGCGCCCAGACCGCAAAATACGTTCCGTCGACATCGTGTGACCGCACCGCGTGGGCGCCCAGCTTGTCATATAAGCGATAATGCGTTCCCTCGTTGAACAGATACACGTCATGCGACGTCAGCATGCTCATCTGTTCCAGAACGTCAACGCCGCGTCGGTCCTGATGCATGTCGTCACCTCGCTAACGATTAGGCTGCGGCCTGAGCCTCGCTCATGCGGACAAGTTCATTAATGCCCTTGAGCGGGATGGCAACCCATTCCGGACGATTATTCAACTCATATCCCAATTCATAGACCGCTTTTTCCAGTTGATGGACTGTCAGCAGCCGTGCCGCATCCTTGGACGATTCCGGCCAGAACGGCGCATGATGGATCTGGCTCAGGTATTCCCCAAGGAACCGCGCCCGCACCCAGCGTGACCAATAGGTCGTCCAGGGTTCAAGCTGGTGCCGCATTTCTCTCGGCTGCCGATTTGCCAGAGCCGTCCATGAGGCATACTCAAATGACCGTAACATGCCTGCCACGTCATACAATGGGGAATGTTTCACCCGGCGTTCAGACAACGGCCTGGCAGGCTCTCCCTCAAAATCCGTGATGATATAGCCGGATCCTGTCCACAGGACCTGGCCCAAGTGGTAGTCGCCATGGCACCGAATTCTCCGACCGCCCTCCTCGATGTCGAGCAAGCTTCGAAACAGCCCGAGCACGCTCGATTCGTGCGCCAGCAGACGCTCTTCCTCTTCCCGCATCGCCATGCCCTGCAAGGAGAACGGCTTGAGCAGGCGCATCGCCTGTTTCCATGATTGAAGCATGGATTGACAGCGTGCCTGACGGTATTCCAGCGTCATAGGTTCCGGAACAAATTGCGGATCGGATGTCCCCGCTCCAAGCGTCAGATGGAGGGCAGCGGTACGGCGTCCCAGGGAGACCGCTGCATCCAGCGCCGGGCCGATAAGCTCTCGCCCAGCCTCAGAAAGCCCCCCATCGGCCAGCTCCCATAACATGCATCCTTTTCCCTCGTTGGGATCGACGGCCGGCGATTGCGCCGACACGCGTGTCAGAAATCCGTCCAACTGGTTCAGCGTC
>DASUXH010000035.1:0-3202 GCA_036378015.1 Nitrospira sp.
AACGTTGTCTTGGAAGATCAGGCGATGTTTTCCGATCGTGATCACATCGGCATCGTGGAGTTGGGCCCTGTCGACCGGCTTGCCATTGACCGCCGTGCCGTTCGTGCTCTTGAGGTCCTCGAGGAAGTACACCGATTGGACCCTCACGATCTTGGCATGACGGCTTGAGACCGTGGGATCGTCGATCGACAGATCGTTATCGCCCTTTCGGCCGATGGTAAAGCCGTCCGTCATGAGATCGATCGATCGCGAGCCCTGGCCGTCCAGTTTGACGAGAAGTTTTGCCGAGCCAATAATAATGGTGTTACCCATACCGATAATGCTCCTCCATAGGTTATGAAGCCTTCAAAAACCAACGTTGCTTGATGCGGTGCCAAAACCGACCGGCTGCGCCGCCTTCGACGGCCACCAGCATGACCGTGATGTTGTCCTCGCCGCCCGCGTCATTGGCCAGAGCAATCAAGCGGTCGGTCTTCTCCGTAAGATCGCCTTCCTGATTCAGCGCTCGCAGCATTTCGTTGCAGGGGACGCCGCGAGTGAGCCCGTCCGAACACAACAACAGCAGGTCGCCGTTGAATACGGGGAGCTCCGCCAAATCGATCTCGACGGTGCTCTCGACGCCCAAGGCGCGCGTGACGATGTTGCGTCGCGGCGAGTGTTCCGCTTCCTCTTCCGTCATGTACCCCTGCGCGACTTGTTCGGCGACCCACGAATGATCGACGGTCAGCGCCTGCATGATGCCGTCTCTGATCAGGTACACGCGGCTGTCTCCGACGTGCGCAATCGAAACGGTGCGGCCTGAAAGACGGACGGCGGCGACCGTGGTGCCCATCCCGGCATACTTCGGATGCTCCCAGGATGCGCGAAAAACGACGGTATTAGCGGCGCGAATGGCCTGCGCGAGCTGGTTGGTCGCCGGCGTCAGATTGGGGTCGTCTGCTGCGGTGTCCGACACATAATGGCTCTCCGCAGACCTCATCTGAGCCAGAATGGTCTCGATGGCCATGCGACTTGCGACCTCGCCGGCGTTTCCCCCGCCCATGCCGTCACAGACCACGTAGAGACCGATCGAGCCGTCCGCCACAAAACAATCTTCGTTATGCGGACGCTTGCGGCCGATGTCGGATTTGGCGAAGTGCAGTCGATCGATCGCCACGTGCGATGTGCCTCCTACGCTGCGAGGCTGTGCAGACAGGCTCTAAGGTCTTGCGCCAGCTCTGCCGCCCGGCGGTACCGCTGCGGCAGCTCTTTCTGCAGGGCGCGGTTCACGACTTCCTGAAACATCGGCGGCAGTTCGGGTCGAAGTGTGAGCAGATCGGGATGAGGATGGTGAGCTATGGCGAACAACAGCGCCGAGAGGTTGTCGGCGGTAAACGGCGGCTGTCCGGTGAGCAGCTCGAACAGAACGACGCCAAGCGAAAACACATCGGACCGCCCGTCCACTTTCTTGCCTGCGATTTGTTCCGGCGACATGTAGGCCGGCGTTCCCAGCACGACATCCGTCTGAGTCTTGCTGCTCGAAGCCATCTTGGCGATGCCGAAGTCCATCACTTTGACCAGCCGGTCCTTGGTAATCATGATGTTGGCGGGTTTGATGTCGCGGTGCACCACGCCTTGCTGGTGGGCATAGTCGAGCGCCTCGGCGACCGAGGCCAACGTCGCCACGACATCGGGAAGCGGCATGAGATTTGGCTTGCGCGACCAGTCCTTGAGCGACTGTCCCTCGACGAGCTCCATGGCAATGTAGCCCAGCTCGTCCTGCTCCCCTGCGTCGTAAATCGTGACGATGTTCGGATGCGACAGGCGTCCGGCCGACTCGGCTTCACGAAAGAACCGCACCTTGATCTCCTCCATCTTGTCCGGTTCCTCGATTTGATCCAAGCGCATGGTCTTGATCGCGACGAATCGTTGAATGGTCGGATCTTTTCCAAGGTACACGAGTCCCATTGCTCCGCGGCCGAGTTCCTTGAGGATTTTGTACCGGCCAAGAATTGACGGCGGTTGTCCATTGCCGTTCATCGCGGATGCGCCGTTCTTTTCAGCCGGCTCGCCGGCGATGTCCCGGCTGCCGGTGTCCAGCGGTCGCTCCTCCGTCACCGGTGCGCGGACCGGCTTCCGTTTGGCCGGCGCCGGAGCGAAAGAGTTGCGCAAGTCCTCCAAATGGCGCAGCCAGGCGATGGTCAGCCAGAGACCACAGCCGACCAAGAGGACTGTATAGCCTTGCACGAAGAGGCCCGGGCCGACTTGGAAAATCAGCGGCGATCCCGTCGAACGAAGCGCCTTGCCGCCGAAAACGAGAACGGTCACTGCGGCCGCGGGCAAGACGATGCTGCGAAAAAAGCCGGATCCGCGCCCGTTGTCCGGGAGCTGCTGGTACGCCGACGCCGCAAGAGCCATGAGGAGGAACAGTGCGATGCCTTGGCTGACCAGCCGCACGGCGTTGGCGCCGCTCACGGAGGTCAGCGGGATGCTGAAAAACTCGACCCAGGCCATGCCGCTGAGCAGTGGACCAAGGAGGAGCGCCGCGAGAATACCGCTCGCGTGAGGGATAATCCAGTGCAGACTTTTCGACATGAAATCGCCGGCAAAAAAGTGAATGGACATCAGTCTAGCGGACGGCGACCGAGAGTCAACGAATTGAGGGAATTGTGCAGCGATTCCGCCATGAAACGGTGTCCATGACGATGGTGGTCCCGGGGCATCGATTGCAGGGCCATCGGTAGGTCTGGGAAGGTGAGAAAAGGTCAGCGCCCGGCGGCGACGGTTTTGAGGGGGTCCAGCAGGCGGGGATGGACTTTGAGGTCGCCGCGACCGTAGCCGACTTCGATGTCGGGCTTCGTGATGCCGTGAAAGTCGCTTCCGCCTGTCACCAGCAGGTCGAGGCGCATTGCCAATTCAAGGTAACCGGATGTTTGAGACTTGCTGTGGGTGCTGTAATGGACCTCCACGCCGTCGAGGCCCGCTTCCTTCAGGGCTGTGACGCAACCGAGAAGGCCCTGGCCGCCGTCTTTGATCCAAGTCGGATGTGCGAGGACCGCGACGCCCCTGGCCTCTCTGATCCACCTAATGGCTTCATCGGGTGGGGGAAGCTCGCGGGCAACATAGGCCGCTTTCCCTTCTGCCAGATACCGGTCGAAGGCCTCTTTGGCGCTCGACACGTATTTTTTTTTCATGAGGAGCTGCGCAATGTGAGGCCGTCCGA
>DASUXH010000036.1:0-3973 GCA_036378015.1 Nitrospira sp.
ATCGGTCTCGAACAGATGAACGGCGGCGCCTTCGTCCTGGACAAGGGCTGGGCGTTCCGGCTGATGACGGTCATCACGCTGACGGCCGGCACCGGCTTCCTGATGTGGCTGGGCGAGCAGATTACCGAGCGGGGAATCGGCAACGGCATCTCGCTCATTATTTTCGCAGGTATCGTCGCGCGTCTGCCCTCGGCCGTCGCGCAGACCTATAATCTTTATGAGATCGGCCAGCTCAACGCATTCTTGCTCGTCGGGCTCGCCGCCCTGATGGTGGGGGTCGTCGCCGCGATTGTGTTTTTGGAAAGCGGCAGGCGCAAAGTTCCGGTCCAGTATGCGAAACGGGTTGTCGGCCGGCGGGTGTATGGCGGGCAGAGCACGCATATTCCGCTGAAGATCAACACGGCGGGAGTGATCCCGCCGATTTTTGCGTCATCGATCATCGCGTTCCCGGCGACGATCGCGGGATTTTTCGAAACCCCGTGGATCAAGGCCATCGGCGCGCAGCTGTCGCCCGGATCGCTGCTGTACACGCTGATGTATGTCGGGTTGATTCTGTTCTTTTGCTTCTTTTATACGGCGGTGGTGCTCAATCCCGTGGACATGGCGGACAACATGAAAAAGTATGGGGGCTTCATTCCCGGCATCCGCCCGGGACAGCGAACCTCGGATTACATCTATAAGGTGCTGACGCACATTACGTTCGCCGGCGCCATTTACCTGGCGATCGTCTGCGTCATTCCTGAATTCTTGATCTACAAGCTGAACGTGCCGTTCTATTTCGGCGGGACGTCGCTGTTGATCGTGATCGGCGTGGGCCTCGATACCGCGCAGCAGATCGAGTCCCACATGTTGATGCGCAACTACGAAGGGTTTTTGGGAAAGGGCATGGGCCCGCTCCGCGGGCGGAGCGGGTGAGCTCACATGCGCGTCGTCTTTCTCGGGGCTCCGGGTGTCGGCAAGGGAACGCAAGCCGACCGGATTGCGGCGCAGTTTAAGATCGCGAAGATTTCGACCGGCGATCTCCTTCGGGAGGCGGTCAGAAATCAGACGGAATTGGGCCGGGAAGCCAAGCGGTTCATGGACCAGGGCCAACTGGTCCCTGATGCCGTCGTCATCGGGCTTGTGCGAGACAAACTGGCCGAACCTGGAAGCGCGAATGGCTTCGTGCTCGACGGGTTCCCGCGGACGGTGCCGCAGGCGGAGGAACTTGGACAGGTACTTCAGGCAAGTCAGCGGCCGTTGCACCGGGTGGTCAAATTTGAAGTGCCTCGGGAGGACGTGATCCGGCGGTTGAGCGGCCGCCGGAGTTGCCCGAAATGCCAGGCGACGTTTCACGTGGAGTTCGCTCCCTCGAAAAAGGGAGACACGTGCGATCGTTGCGGCGAAAGGTTGATTCAGCGGAGTGACGACAAGCCGGAAGCGATTGACACGAGACTAAAAGTGTATGCGGAACAGACGGCGCCGTTGATCCAGTATTACGCCGGCAGGCGGCTCCTCTCGGAAGTGAATGCGTCCGGCTCCGTGGATGCAGTGTTCGAAGCTCTGTTCAGCGTGCTGGCGCCGTACAGCGCAATATGATCATCCTCAAGACGCCAGAGGAGATTGCCGTGATGGCAAAGGCGTCGAGAGTCGTGGCTGAAGCGCTGGCGGTGCTCAAGGATGCGGTCAAACCGGGCGTGACGACCGACGACTTGGACCGGTTGGCGGAATCGGAAATTCGCGCGAGGGGAGCGATCCCGGCGTTCAAAGGGTACCGCAATTATCCGAAGACGCTATGCGCGTCGGTGAACGAGCAGGTCGTGCACGGCATCCCCTCCAAGCGGGTCTTGAAGGAAGGGGACATCATCGGTCTGGATCTCGGAGCGATCGTCGGCGGGTTCTACGGTGATTCGGCCGTGACGGTAGGAGTAGGTCCCATCGATGAGAAGGTCGCGGCGTTGGTGCGGATTACAGAAGAATCACTGTCGTTCGCGATCGAGCAGGCGCGGGTCGGGAATCGGTTGTCGGATATTTCCCACGCGGTCCAGCGACATGTGGAAGCCGCGGGCTATTCGGTCGTGACCGAGTTTGTCGGCCACGGCATCGGCCGGCAGCTGCATGAGGAACCGCAGGTGCCCAATTATGGAAGGCCCGGACAGGGACCGCGCCTCCAAGCCGGAATGGTTCTGGCGATCGAGCCGATGGTGAATATGGGCGGTTCGGCCGTTCGAGTGCTGGATGACCGCTGGACTGCCGTGACGGTCGACGGAAGCCTATCGGCGCATTTTGAACACACGATTGCGATTCAGCCGAGCGGACCGGCGCTCGTGTTGAGCCGATTGTAGAAGGATGGACGCGTGACACATCAGGCGAAAGGATAGCGCTTCGTGCCGAAGGAAGACATTATTGAGATTCAAGGATCGGTACTGGAGACGCTCCCTAACGCCATGTTTCGCGTGCAACTGGACAACGGACACAAGATTCTCGCCCACATCTCGGGGAAAATGCGCATGCATTTTATACGCATCCTTCCGGGGGACAAGGTCACGGTAGAAATGTCGCCGTACGACCTGACGCGCGGGCGTATTACGTATCGGTTCAAGTAGAAATCTCGAGGTCTCATGAAGGTCAAATCGTCGGTCAAGCCGATTTGCGCGAAATGCAAGGTTGTGCGGCGCCGTGGAGTGGTGAGAATTCTCTGCTCGAACCCCCGGCACAAACAGCGGCAGGGATAATGGGCGCGGCTGAAGGCTGGCGAGCCTCCGTGCTCGCCGAACGCGCACACCAGATCGATCGTATTGTTAGAAAGTCGGTGCTCGTCCAAGCGCGCACTTGAGGCTCATCCAGCCTTTGCCGCTTAAGAGGCCGAAGGGGAGGTAGGAGAATATGGCACGTATTGCCGGAGTAGATTTGCCCCGAGAGAAACGCTCGGACATTGGCCTGACGTACGTATTCGGGATCGGCCGGGGGGCGGCTCGGCATATCCTGGGCAAGGCCGGGATCGATGGCGCCATCCGGGTAAAGGACCTCAGCGAAGATCAGATCGTCAAGATTCGCGAGATCATCGATCAGGACTATCAGGTTGAAGGCGATCTGCGGAAAACCGTCTCGATGAACATCAAGCGTCTCATCGACACCGGCACGTACCGCGGACTTCGTCATCGGAAGGGCCTTCCGGTTCGCGGTCAGCGGTCCAAAACCAATGCACGCACGAGAAAGGGCCGTCGCGCCGGAGTCGGCAGCAAGCCGAAACCGGCCGCTCGTCCGGCTCCCACGGCGTGATCGTCATCAGTAGGAGTCATCTATGAGCGTGAAAAAAGGCAAGAAGAAGGAACGCCGGATCGTTCAAAGCGGGATCGCTCATGTACAGGCGTCTTTCAACAACACGATTGTGACAATCACCGACATGAGCGGCAATACGGTTGTGTGGGCGAGCGCCGGCAACCAAGGCTTCAAGGGATCGCGAAAAAGCACGCCCTTTGCCGCGCAGCGGGCCGGCGAAGCGGCTGCCCGCAAGGCCATGGAAAGCGGCATGCGGCAGGTGGACGTCTATGTGAACGGTCCGGGGTCAGGGCGGGAATCAGCGATTCGCTCGTTGCAAGGGGCGGGATTGCGGATCAACCTTATCCGCGACGTCACGCCGATTCCGCATAACGGGTGCCGGCCGCCAAAGCGGCGCCGGGTGTGATCATCAGCACGGTGTGTCAGAACGGGCAGACCATGATGGGCAAGCCCGATAAACGGAGGTAGAGAACGTGGCGAAGTATCGGGGACCAGTGTGCCGGTTATGTCGCCGTGAAGGCGAAAAACTGTTTTTGAAGGGCTCGCGCTGTATGACGGAAAAGTGTGCGATCGAGCGCCGGAGCTATCCGCCGGGCCAGCATGGCCAGGCACGGCCCCGCATTTCCGACTACAGCACGCAGCTGCGCGAGAAACAGAAGCTACGGCGGATATACGGTCTTCAAGAAAGGCAGTTCCGCGGCGTCTTCGAGCG
>DASUXH010000037.1:0-8658 GCA_036378015.1 Nitrospira sp.
CAAGACTGAAGTGTTGCCCATCTTGCGTGACAAGGTCAATTTCGGGTTGAACGCCTTGCAGTTCCTCTACGGACACATCGATGCGAAGGTGCCGGAAGGGCGCAGTCAGGATAGTTTCTCAATCAGACGTTCTGAGCTTCTCTTCTGGGGAAAAATCAGCGACTATATTCCGCGATGGCACGTGCTGTACGAGTTTCAAAGCATCAGCCTAACAAACAATACGCCCACCAG
Source organism: Nitrospira sp. (assembly GCA_036378015.1). GTDB lineage: Bacteria > Nitrospirota > Nitrospiria > Nitrospirales > Nitrospiraceae > Nitrospira_C. The sequence goes on from DASUXH010000037.1 coordinate 232, forward strand.
TGGCGCCTCGACTCCGACATCGGCGACGTTCTTTCGCGAGTCCTATATTGATGTTCGACCTGTTCAGTCCTGGGCACCCAATCTCAATATGATCCGGATGGGCATTTTCCGTATGCCGTTCGGCATCTTTACCGAAACTTCGGGAGGTTTGCGCGATGTGATCAGTTCGCCATATCTGACATCAGTCGGCGGCGGACCAGGAGCGCCTCCGCAAAATAGAAATGGAACTGGCGGTCAAATTGAATTCATCCAAGAGCGCGACTACTTTGTCGATGTCCGAGGGAAGATCGCCAATCGCTTGGAGTATGTGGTCGGTATCATGAACAACAATAACTTTCAAGCCAACAGCCTCGTCAGCACGACGTCCGGGCTTGGAGGAGCCAACGGCCCGAAGGTCGGGTATACTCGCGTCCGTCTGTTCGGGAACGATGTCTCGTTCATCAGTTTTACGACGCTTCAGGGCGAGTCGAACAACGCCGGGACGCTGATCAATGGGCGCGGCAAGGGTAGGTTCGACCGCTACGCAGTAGATTTTCGTTACACCTCAAAGATCCTTCCGGGTTTTATGATGCAAGGCGAATACTGGCAGGGACATGACGGAGCCAATGCGACGACGGTCGGCACCGCGGCGAACGGGGCCTGTCAGAACGTCGCCCAGTGCGGGGGATCGGGTGCGCCTGGCATACAGCGCCGCACCTGGTATGTTCTCTCCAAATACCTCATCACCAAAGGCCCGTTCGAGAACTTTGAGCCCACCGTCATGTACGAGCAGTTCGACCCGAACACGAGTATGGGGAACGACCTCTACACGAGGACGATTGTTGGTCTGACCTATTATTTCGAGAATTTCCCGCCGAAGCTCCAGTCCAAGATCCAAATCAACTACGAATTCCGCCACCATTCGGGATTGGGCACCGGTCCGGGAACACCCCCATACGATTCCGCGACAGATCCGTTTGCAAACAACGCATTCTTTGTGCAATTCCAAGTCCGATTCATGTAATGAGACGTGGGAAATGCGCTACTACACTTACTGGTGGAACCGCACAATGCAGTTTAGGAGGGAGCTATGAAGCAGGGTTGGGCAATAGCTAGCTTCGCGATGATTATTGTGGTAGGTGCTTGTGCATCTCCGAATCCGTTCCCGTCCGAGGTCATGGAAGGTGTCGATCCGAACTTTGATTTTTCTCGCTGGCGCATGGTTCCGAATCAGGCCTTGGAACGCAAGATTCAACTCGGAGGAAGTATCATTCAATCCGAACAAAAAGAAGAAAGTGTGACTATTGTTGCGAGACAACTTCCAATTGTCGAGCATCCAGCCTATGGACCGAAGGATACCGGAAAATCGAGCGGAGAATTCGCCATTGCATTTCCAGGATCGATTGAATCGAAATTTCTTCAAAGAGGCAATCGTGTCATCGTGGTCGGCACCACCAAATCGGCAAGTTTGCATCAGCTCGACGATCTGCCCCGCAGCCTTCCTACTGTTTCAGCGAAATGCCTGCACATTTGGGGAACGGAGGGGCGTGATATTGCGGATTTCCAGTCGTTTGGGGCAGGATATGAGACGTTGCCGGAACAAACGTTTTGCACGAAGACGCAGTAGACAGACCTTGTAACTCCATTGGGTAGACTATAGGTGACCAGGCAGGCTCCGAGGCGTTTATCCCCCTGGAGGATGAGCCCTCTTCTTCTCATCATAAGTGCATCGCTGACGCACTGCGGCCATGAAGCGACGATGACGCGCGAAACCGCCACAGGCGGTGTTGTGACCTGGTCCGTTCAAGCAGATGGCGACATCCTTTCTTCTGCCGGCCGCCGCGATGCCCTTCGGCTCATCAAGGAGAAGTGCCCAAATGGGTCACGGCTCATCAATGAAGGCGAAATCCCGAAAGTGAGCGCAACCGCGGACCGGCATTGGCGGGGACAGATGGGCAACGATCGTACTTGGGGAATTCAATTCACATGCGAACCATAACCGTATTTCGCAGTCTCATATTGTCTCTCACGCTGACAGGGACGATCGGTTGCGCCTTGTTGCCTAACCATCGCATCACCTATCACCAAGACGACGCGGAAATCGGCATTGAAGATGACCCGACCATCCCCGCAAAGCAGCTTGACGTCCGCAATGCACAACCCTCGCATCTGACCGTTGACGAAGTGAAATCCCTGTTGAACGTGATTCAAGTGAGCGGCTGGAGCGGCACGCTCATGGGGATCTTCATTTCTCCAACCCCGGTGCCGTTGTTATCGCAGGAGGAAGTCGAAAAATATTCGAGCCCCATTGTCGATGCGCTGAAAGAGGCAAAACCGACCGAGCGAGTGTTTTTCTCGTTTCCGAAACCCGGGGGACGATACAGCGAGGACCGGACTGCCGGTGCATTGTTCGTACGAGGCCGATATTTACACGTCGTCGTCACGGACCATAACTCCGTCCTTCGTGCGGACACCGGTGGAGATAATCTCCGGGATGTCCGGGATACCAAAGGGATGAAGCTCTGGATTGCAAGGCCTGCGGAGCCTGCCACGGTTCCGGACGCAGAAATGCCCCAGTGGGCGGCATTCGAAACGACACACATCTCCTTGAACTATTCGCAAACCTTGGCCTTGCTCAACAAGGCGGTGCCTGCAAAGCGCGCAGGAAGCGCCAACGTTAAGCCCGGTCCGCCAGCAGGCGTAGCCGTTCCTTCAAAACAGGATGTCCGAGAACAGGCTCGCGACCTTGACGATTCAAATCGGGATTTGCGCGAACGGCTGGATGATCAATCGAAGAAAACGAAAGAATTGTCCGAGGAAGTCGACCGCTTACGTCAGCAGCTTGAACAGAATACGCCTCCAAAATCGTCTCCACGAACCAAATCTTCCCCTTAGTGTCTCTTGCGGGTATGACAAAGGTGAGGCTATCACGCATTGTCGCTCGGTTGGGCACCTGGAGATCAGCGGAGCAAGCAGGGAAGAAGCAGCGAACCGAGGGCTTCATCGAGAAGCCCTCGGTTAGACTCTTTTTATCAGCGGATTGGAGTTGAATTCTGTGTCGTTCCCGAGGCCAGGACATTCTTTGTTACCTGGCTAGCAGGTAACGGAAAGAACCCCGCCTTAATGACGGCTTCCTGCCCTTCCTGACTCATGATGAAGGTCAAGAACTCCTTCACGACTTCTGGTAACGGATTCTTCGGATCTTTGTCGAGATAGAGGTACAGTACCCGCCTCAGAGGATACGTTTGATCTGTAATCGTTGTCGCGGAAGGAGTCACAAACGGCATTCCCGGAGCCTCTGCCAGGGGCAGAATCCGGACATTCGAGCCTTGCAGTCCGAAGCCGCTGTAACCAATACCGGTCGGATTCCGGCTGAGATCCAGAATAACCGAAGCTGCTCCTGGTTCATCGCGAACACCAGGCATAAATTCTCCGCCGGCGAGAGAATGCTCTTGGAAAAATGCCCTGGTACCGGATTTACGATCTCTTCCGTACAATTCAATCTTGGCCGTCTCCCATCCACCGGTCAGACCGAGTTGCCCCCATTGCGTGATCGCTGCTTTATGCCCGCGGTTCCTTGTCGTCGAAAACATGGCGTCCACTTCGTCCAATGTCACGCCTTTCAACGGATTGTCTTTGTGCACATATAGGGCGACGGCATCGACCGCTACGGGCACTGCCAGAGGTTCATACCCATGCTGAGCCTCAAACTCCTTGATTTCCGCGTCGAAGAGCTCACGCGATGAGGAGACGAGCGGAGGAAATGACCGCTCGTCGAAGATCACGACCTTTCCAACTTTGCTGTGGGGTGGTTCCAAGAATTTTGCGATAGCTTCTGTGGAACCGCCGCCTCGAATGTCAAAGCTGATTTTCGGATTACGGCGCTGAAGTTCCATGGCTATGCGAGTCAACAACGGATACATCGTATCCGACCCTTGGACTTTGAAATTTCCAGCGACTTTAGGCTGTGGATTATAGTGAGGGAGATTGGCATCGGCGTTTAACGATGCCACAGCGCCGAGCTGTTCAGCCCTGGTCTCCGTGGGCTGGCTGACCAGTCCAGTGGCAAACAGTGCCACGCTCAGGATTGTCAGTCCTTTCGATAGATACGCATTATGCATGTTTGCCTTCCTCCTTAGATTGTATGGCTGGGAGCCACCTTTCCCCTGGATTTTTACTGTAATGGGATTGCAGGGGAGTAACTTGAATGTTACGAGCGTGTTAACTTTTGATGCGCAGCAGATGACTGTGAAGGTCAGAGGAAACGGAAATACCTCACGGCGCTGTTGCCTGTGGCCTCATCGCGTTGAAGCACCACGATGCCCGATTTGGTCGTCTCGTTGACGGTCAATGTCATGTTGGCGGAGAAGATATCTGTTTTGACGTCGTAGACGCTGAGGAGGCGGAGCTCTTTTGCGATTTCGGCGAAGCTCCCGACACGATCCAAATCCTGCACCGTCTTGAACGGCCGGCTTTGAATGACTTCCCCGGCCATCGACTGGCTGATGCGAGGATCCAGAGCCTGCAACACCAGGACATCAGCCGTATTGATGTTGATGCGGCTTTCGCCTTCTTGGGGATAAATGGTCACATATTGCAGCAGCCTGTCCACGATTTCAGGCGTCATGCCCTTGATCAATCGCATTTCACGCATCGTCTGCAACGGCGCATTGGCCGCCCGATACGAGGGACGCAACGCTTGGTAATAAACCGATTCGGCGCCTGCCGCCTCTGGAATGTCGTCGGCGTCCACCCAATCGATGATTGCGTCTACCAGGTCCGGATTGATCTGCAAGAGATTGAACAGCCGCTTGAACCTCAACACCTTCGTTTTCTTCACATTCGGATCGCTAGCGGTCGCCAGATCATTCAAGTTCAGTTTGCTCCGTTCATCTTCGATCTGAGCCGACATCAAGCCGTCGCCGATTGCATATTTTTGTATCGGAAACGCCCACAAATCCGTCGTGGCATCGTACATTTGTCCGGTCTGTTTGTCCTTGAGATGGTCCTGTTGGAGGACGGCGCGCGCCGCTTGGACCGCAGCTCTGGTGAGCACACTCGCCTTGAAGTTGTCCCGGAACGCCGCGGCTTCGCGATACTCACGCCGCGCATCACTGTCGAATTCGAGAATCAGCGCAACGAGAAGAGCAAGGACGAGGATCGCGAGAAGTAAGGCAACACCTTCCTCATCATGCCTACTAGGATGGTGAAAAACACCGTCAGCGTCGTTCTCACATCGCTCACGGCCTCGACGTACAGTGAAGAGTACACCTCGGCCCTTTACTCGCTGCGGCCTAGCTGAACGGTCTTTTTGACCATCCTGCATTGGAGCTCAAGCTTTAGCGTATGACACGATTCGGAGGGTAGCGTCGAGATTGACGGGATTGTCGTATTTGGGCTTGATTTGAAGGTGGTGAACCTGCACGTCGTACGGCGCTTGCTCGAGCGCAACCAGCAAAGCCAACAATTGCGGCAGTTGGACGCCGTCCAGTCGAAGATCGACCGCCGTTTCCTGATACCCATGCTGCGTCGTGCCCTGCTGCGGCTGCATGCCGACAATCCGGTCCCGAATCTGCACCGAGGCCGCCGCCTCTTCCATGAACGCCAGGAGGGAAAATTGACCGTCACCGTTCGGCAGCCGTTGCTGTAATCTCGCGACACGGGCTTGCTTGGCCGTATAGTCTGCAGCCAGAGCGGCCAGTTCAACTCGCTCCTTGGATTTCCTCGCCGTCTGCCGCTCCACTTTATCGATCCTTGCCATGAGGGGATCCACGATCAGGAGGAATAGGAGACTCGCAATCACCACGGCAGCGCCGAGCGCCAGAATCATGCGCTCGCGGGCCGCCAAATGTCGCCAGCGTTCTTGTAGGGTCGCCATCATAGCCGCTGCACCGTATAGGTCAGACGAAACACCACCTGATTGGCGGTGGCGCCGACCCGCGTATCGGTGACCGACACGCCCTGAAAGAGTTGGTTTGTGGCAAAGGCTTGTTTGAGCTTCTCAACGGAGTCGAAAGAATTGGTTTCGCCCTCCAAGTGGACCGAGGACCCTTCCACGGTCAGCTCCCGAATTGTCAGCGGAATGCCCGTTGGCAGCTGCTTGGTGAGATCGGCCAAGTTTGCCAATACACTGTTGCGACTGCCGTCGATCACCGACAAGCTCTTATCGAGTTGGGCGACCCGGTAGCGAGCGACATCGAGCTCTTCTCCGGGCGCGGCTCCCTCACCGAAGGATTGAGCGAATTGCGCCTGGAGTCCTTGTTTGACCTGGGCGAGCGTCGACTGCTTGACCCACACGCGCACCGAAAGATCTCCCAAGGAAAGGATTGCCAGAATGACCCCACCCCAGAGCGCCAGACGCCGGTCTTGACGTGATTCGCTGGTCCTGGCTGAAGCCGCCTCCGCCGTTGCCGTCAGATCCAATCCCAAGTTGGAACCGATCGCTTTTGGCTTCCAGCGCGGTCGCACGACTTTGGGATGGATGGCGAGTCCGAACGCGATAGAGAATGCCCGCGGGCAGTTGGCGCCAAATCCTTGTCGCGGACCCACCGGTGTCAGGCCTAACTCGTGGGCTACGTGTCCGCCGAGCTCACGGAGTTTGGAGCCGCCGCCGGAAAGCCAACAATGGGAAAGGCGCTGATGCGCCGTCCCTTCGTAGGCATGAAGCGAGACCCTCAACTCCTTCAATAACGGCTCGAGCCAGGCGTCGACCTCCTGCACCGCCATCGCGCGCTTACGCCGTTCGGCTTCCGCAAAACTGCACGCATAACGAACGGCCAGGGCATGAGTGAGGTGGTTTCCTCCCCACAACACAGTGCGAAGTACCGCTGGCCGGCCCTCCTGAATGAGGCATAGGGTGGTCTTCGTGGCACCCACATCGATGATCGCCAGATCGCCCGGTACGTTTGCGCCTTCTTCCTGCAGGAATTTGGTGACAGAATACAGTGCCATGCCGTCGACGCCGACCGCAGCCGGCTTGAGATCGGCGGCGGCGAGGAACTTGAGATGCTCGGCCACCTTGTCTTTCGGCGCCGCCGTGATCAACACGTCGGCTCCCTTGGGCTTTTGGGAACCTCCCACCGGCCCTTTGGGCGGCAGCACAATGCTCCCCATGGCCACATCATCGAGCGCCATCGGAATGAGATTCTCCACTTCAAACGGCACCACTTGTTCGAGCTTCGCCGAATCCCGGAACGGGAACGAGAGTGTGCGGATGAAGAGGTCTTGGCAGGGGAGGGCGGTGACGATGTCACCGCTCCCATAGAGCCCATTCTGCCACAGAAAATTGCGAAGCTGTCCGGCAAGACGAGCCGGTTCAGCCTGTCCAGGCTTTCCATATGGCAGCGGCAGATGGAAATATTCCACGGACTCTCGGCCGGATAATCGCCGGCGAAATCGGACGGCCTTAATGGCTGTCTGGCCGAGATCCAATCCGACGCACTCAGCAACCATGGCGTGAACACCATTCCATCTAGGCGGTTTAGGACGCTCGTATCTTACAGTGTTAACTTGGGATTTGCGACTGATCCCCCAATTTTGAAGGTCAATGGCGTCCCCGGGGGAAGGGGGGGAAGTGGCAATGTCGCCGCCTTCTGGGCCCATCCCGCACCGGCCAGCACGGTAACTGTTACTTCCAGCGTGCTCGCTCGAACCGGCTCCCTCAGCAACAGCCGGCCAAGCGCGGTAATCGTTCCGTCGGGGCCATCCCCTTTGAAATCCGTGATATCGCAGATAGCGTCGTGACACGTCACAGACGCCGTCACCCGGGAAAAGTTCAAGGATGGGACGGCCGCTGGCCCAACGGGTATCCGCTCCAGGACCAGATCCTTAATCTCGGCCTTCCATGACCCGTCGCCCTTGAAGGCGATTCCTTCCTTTCCTCGGTTCTCCCACCGTTGCGTCACCTCCGCCTGCAATAGGCCCTTTGTGACGTACGGCTTAACCAGTGTGGCGAGATCGACCTGCTGCACATGCGCCTTGAGGGATAGGGGACCGAGAAACGACCAGGATGAGGCGGTTACCGTACCGGTGGCTTTGCCGGCGCCCGATTGATTGCCCCCCTGAAATTGCACGAGCGCATCGACCGTTTGGTGCCCCGCCAACAAGCCGAGCACGCCGACATTGAGTCGCATGAGTTGAACAGGAATACTGACGCCGCCAGGTTTCGTCCACGCGAGGTCGCGCCATTCCACCGCAAGCGGAAGAGCGGGAGACCACTCCGCTGCCCGGATGTCCCACCCCGTTGCCCGAATGAGCTCCGAGATGACCCGTGACTGCAGGGTTCCAAATGGAAAGGTCACGAAGAAAAAGAACAGAAGGCTTAGGAGCCCTGCCGCGATCCAGGCCAAAGGCTCCTTCTTGAGCGTCACTGTCGTCGGCCATGAGAGACGGCCGGTCATGACTTCACCCCTATCATGACCCACTGTCGGAATGTGCGCAGCTCTTCTG
>DASUXH010000038.1:0-3052 GCA_036378015.1 Nitrospira sp.
GCCGAGACGCACCCTTGCCCAATTGACAAAACAAAAGATGAAGTGTTACAGAAATCAGTCTTTTCCTATCTTGATCAAGACGTCACACGGAGGAGTTCATGGCAGCCCCAGAACAGCAAGCACCGGCGCAGACACCCAGACGCCAGTACGTCAACTTTGCATTCTATAAGCTCGACCCGGCTTGGCGGCGTTTGCCGGAAGACGAGCGCGCAAAGGGCAAGCAGGAATTCATCCGCGCAATCGAAGATTACTCCGGAAAGGTGCTGGTCATTCCCTATTCGACCGTGGGGATCCGGGGGGACTGCGACTTCATGCTTTGGCGCATCAGCTACGAACTCGAACTGTTCCAACAACAGAGCTCCAAGATGCTCGCGTCCGGCTTGGGCAAATACCTCACGACTCCCTACTCCTATCTCTCCATGACGAAGCGATCGATCTACGTCGATCATCACACGCATGAGGGCCAGGAAAGCAAGCGCCTGACCGTCGTTCCCGGCAAAGCCAAATACATTTTCGTCTATCCGTTCCTCAAGACCCGTGAATGGTTTCTCCTCACGAAAGCCGCCCGGCAAGGCATGATGGACGAGCATATCGAGGTCGGCCACCGCTTTCCTTCCGTCAAGCTCAACACGACCTATTCGTTCGGTCTTGACGATCAGGAATGGGTCGTCGCGTTTGAAAGCGACAAGCCCGAAGACTTCCTCGATCTGGTCATGGCCCTTCGCGAAACGGAAGGTTCACGGTATACCCTGCGCGACACGCCGATCTTCACCTGCGTTCGCGGGAGCCTGAAAGAGACTCTGGATACCCTCGGCGGCTAGTCGAATTTCGGACGTGACGAAAGGACATGAAAGGCGTTCGATCATAGGATCGAACGCCTTTTCTTTTTCGTATGTCTGATTCCTTGGACCTTCGTGCCGCATTCTGCTCCCTCCTTCTTCCCGGCCTCGGACAGCTGATCCAACGGCGCTACCGGCAAGCTGCAACCGCAATCCTCTGCACGATCGCCCTCGTCAGTACGAGCCTGATGTTGGGCCGCATCTCTGGACGTGCAGCGGAAGTATTCTTCTTTATGGTCCTGGCCCTGCCATGGTGGGCATTGCAAAGCTACGATGCCTATCTCGGTCCGACGGCGGACGGCGCTCAATGGCGGCGGACATTTCGCACCGCCTGGCAACGTGGCCAGGACATCCGTTTTCTCGGGATCTTGTTGTTGATCAGCGCGATCAATGACACGTTCATCATTCTGAATAACCCCGATTATCTGCTTCCTTTCTACTGCACGAAACCCGGCGGTATTCCAGGCTTCCTGACCAAGGCGATTTCACCCGCTCTCCATGTCGCGGTCGGATACGGTTTCGTGAGACTCCGCCGATGGGCCTTTTTAGTCTATTTGGTCTATGCCGCCTATGGCTTTACCAACGGCATGGTCAACCTCGCCTGCTTTGGGCCGGGACGGATCCGAAACACGCTGCTCGTTGCCATCGTCCTCTCGACCATTTATATCTTCTGGCGCCGCCACATCTTGCTTGAAAAGCGGCTGGGATAGCGGCTTGCATGCTTTCCGAGCGCTGTGTTACGAGTAGAGACTCATCGAGGCAAAGGCCTGTATGTCCGATAACGACGCCCTATACTGTATCCGCCATGTGGACGGATCGGTTAGCCTCTACATTGATGAGGAATATGCAGCCGAACGCGGGGTAGACCCCGCCACGCTGACCCGGGTAGAAATCCCTCGTGAGTTGTATTCCACCGGGACAGTCCAGCAGATCCGCGAATATGTAGCTCTGTACCTGGAAGCTCAACAAACTGGCACTGCTTAAGGATTATGTCAACCACCACGACACCAACGGTTTCCGCACTGACCCCCGAGTTGATCGAATCGGTCATCAGCGGGCTGCCCATCCAAGGCCGCATCATGCTGCGGTTGATCCTACTCCAGCACTTCAACGTCACCGATGAAGAAATTCAGTACATGACCGCCGACCGACCGGACCCGCGGTGTGTCGCCGGGTCCAAACCCACGCACAGTAATTTGACGCAGGACGCCATCAGGGCGATGACAGAGAAGCGCGACCAATACCTGCGCCACGTCCGGCTCAAACGCGAGCGCACGAGGCTTCAGTGCGACTGTCTCGCCAAACTGGCAGCACTCCGGGTGGCGATGGCCGACCGGGCGTCAGAATTCTTGACGACGAAGTTCGGCCTAAGCCAGGAGGCCGTCGCCCAACTGAAAGCACAAGCCCGCACCGCACTCCCGAAGCCCGCCCTCCGGGCTCTCGATCAGCGGTGGGAGGCGCGCGAACTGACGGTCGAGGAATATCAGCAGCAACGGTTGAGCATCGAGCTGCAGACCAATCTCCGCATGGGCGAGAAATATCGGAAGCGGCTCGACGTCGCGGACCGCGAACGCCAGACGGCTGATTTCAGTTCGCTCCAGGACTATGAAGTCTGTCATATTTGGGGCCTTCCCGCCGGAGCCCTGGCGGCGCGAAAGGTCAAGTACATGACCCAGTACCTGCAGGCCTTACAGGCTGCCCTCCAGCAAAACGCTTCGGCAACCGGCTCTCAGAACGCGCCGGTGGATTTGTGGAAAGAGACCTTTGCCGTCCTAGCCACCCGACCGGTGGAACGGTCCATGTCGGTGTACGACGGTCTGGAACGTACGGAAGCGGAACTCCTGGAGAAGTTGTCGTCGTTGGCCTGGGGGACCCTGAACGAAGATGTCGAGTCCAAGTTCTGGCTTTCGCTCGTCCAAGGCGGGAGCTCGAACGCGGTCCATTCGGAAATCACTCGCAGTCTCTTCGGCCTTCAACGTTTGACAGCCATCCTCAACGATTTCGATTCCTCCCCCGAAGCGCTCGATGAGGCCTTGCTGGCCCGCATCACGCCGCGGTTGCACGAAACGCCGGCCGAATTGACTGAGAAGGCTTCCGCCGAACCGATGACCAATGAAATGAAGGAGCATGTCCTCAAGAGCATGTTCGGCGAGCAGCATCCGGACCTGACCGGCGGCGGCAAATGGTAGTTCTCCTTGCAAATTATCCATCCT
>DASUXH010000039.1:0-2982 GCA_036378015.1 Nitrospira sp.
CGTAAAGGCGATCGTCACGATGGCCGGATGCTCTGCCAATGTGCGGCCGATTTCCGGTCCGCCTGGGAGGCAGAGCAGCGTGGCCTCCGGAACTCCGGCTTCGATGAGGATGCCGGCGAGCAACTGGCCCATGATCGGTGAGCGCTCTGAAGGCTTGAAGAGGACTGGATTCCCGGTGACGAGCGCGGCCGACACCATGCCGGTAGGGATTGCAAGGGGAAAATTCCACGGCGCAATGACCGCCGTGAGGCCGCGCGGCTCCAGCAGGCGATGGTTGAGCTCACCAGGCTCCTGACCCAATCTCCTGGGCACGGAAAGGCGCAGCCATTCATCTGCGTAGAATTCCAAGAAGTCGATCGCCTCGGCGATATCTGCATCGGCCTCGCGCCAGGGCTTCCCACATTCGAGGACCTCCCAGGCCGCGAGGGTCTCGCGCCGTGTCCGCATCAGATCTGCTGCCGACCGGAAGATCTTGGCGCGCCGCTCGACGGGAAGAGCCCGCCATGCCGGCCAGGCCTCATCCGCCCGTAAGACCGCAGCTTCGACATCGGCTACCGCAGCGGTCCGGACGGTCCCGACAATTTCTTCCGGCCGGTTCGGATTGTAGGAGGACATGAGAGGCCCGGTGAGTGGCACCCCAGCTGCGATAGGGTGCCAGGTCTGGCCCACTTGTCCTTTGACCGCCTCGATCGCGTCCTGCATCGCGGATCGCGCCCTCGCGACGGCAAAATCCCGCAACGGTTCATTCCGAAACGACCCGTGCGGCATCATTTGGCAGTCTGTGACCGGTGCGACAGTCGGCGGCGCCAACAACGTGGCCAGCGACTGAGACTCCACAAATTCCTTCCGCAGGAACGATTCATTCGAAGTGTTTTCCAAGAGACGCCGCACGAGATACGCCATACCGGGCAGCAGCTCGCCGACGGGCGTATAGAGGCGCAGACGACGCCCCCTGCGCAGGACCGCTTCCTGGAAGGGTTCCGCCATCCCGAAGATCATCTGATACTCCCAGGCGGACGGGCGAAGTTGGAGCTGCTCGGCGATCGCCTCGACACATGCCAGCGTGCGGAGGTTATGGGTGCCGAACGCGGGCCGGATCACGGCGCTCGCTTCGAGCAGCGTGCGCACGAGCGCTTCATAATTGGCGTCGGTCTCACCCTTGTGCTCAAACAACGGCACAGGCCAGCCCCGTTGCCGATAACGAATCGTGTCCGAATCCCAGTAGGCGCCTTTCACGAGCCTCAGCGTCACCGGTGTGCCCCGTTGTCGGACCCATGCCAATATCGTGTCAACATCCCGCTTCGTTTCTCGATGGTAGGCTTGCACCGCCAAGCCCGCATAGGCAAAAGTCCGATAGGCCGGCTCCATGAAGAGCCGGGTAAAAATGAAGACAAGGAGGTCTTTGGTTTCCGCCTGTTCCATATCGAAGATCAGTGACGCCTGCCTTCGCATGGCCGTATCAACGATCGGCCGGAGGCGCCGCGCCATGGATACGAAACTTCCCTCGGGATCGATTGGATCCATATGCGGAGACAGGGCGGAGATCTTCAACGAAAGCTGCACGCGCGGCACAGTTCCTAAATGATCCTGCTCGAACAGGGGAGCGGGGTTCCACGACCCAGCCGCCTGCGTCAACACCTCCAGCGCCTGCAAACAGCGGTCACGATAGCGGTCGGCCTCCTGGTCGCTGATCGTCGCTTCGCCCAACAAATCCACCGACCAGGCCTTGCCCTCGTGCCACATTTGCTTCAAGACGGATGTCGCATCGCTCACCGACGAGCCGGCAATGAATGTGCGCGCCATCTGTTCGACTTGCGCCCGAATCGCGTGCCCGGTCAATCGGGCGCCGACCCCGGTGGCCCCGAGGGCCTTCAGACCCCAACCGAGGCCGAAAGCCTGATCGGCTAGCGACCCGAAATACTCCTGCGCCAGCGTCACGACGCGCTGATCGTCGGTGACCGAGGGAAGAACATCGATGAAGCGAAACAACTGGGTCTTGAAGTCGAGATTGTGCATGGCCAGGTTGATGGCCGCCTGGGACCACCAACGTCGCTCGAAGACCCTCGGGGATTGCCCTCCGGAAAGACGCGCCAGTTCTTCGCCGATCAGACGGATAGAAGATTCCACATCGTTGATCACAGTCACTGAACACCTACGAAAATCGCACGGTTTCTTTCAGTATACACCTGTGATTGCGGCTCGAAAGTTGTCCTCGGAAAGAATTTCTTGATTAAAGTCCGCTACTTGGGTAGTCTTACCCTACACGACGACTCGGTCCCGGCCAGATCAAGACAAGTGCACTTCCCCCTATGCCGGACGGTTGGCTCTTTGTCGGAGATGACGGGCGACAGCTCTGTGTACGACGCCCTTCAGCGAGGTCGCGTCGCGAATACGATTCACGTTCTAGGTCACAAGGAGTAATCAATGCCGGATGCCGTTGGAACGACCCCGTTTGCTTATAAGACATTTATTCTGTTTTGCCTGGTTGCCGCCACCACGTTGATCGGCACACCGCTGTTCGGCTATCTCTACGGGTACACCGTCTTCGACTGGATCCTCTTCAGCATCCTCTATATCGTGACAGGACTGGGAATTACCGTCGGGTATCATCGATTGATTTCTCACCGCAGTTTCGAATGCCATCCCTGGGTTAAAGCGCTGTTGCTGATTGCCGGCGGCTGGGCGCTCCAGAACTCGGCGCTCCGATGGAGCGCGGATCATATTCGACATCATGCCAGGACGGATCAGGAAGAAGATCCGTACAACGCCAAGAAAGGCTTTTGGCACAGCCACTGCGTGTGGCTCTTCATCAATACCCCCCATCGGACGGAAAATTACGAGCGGCAACTGCGGAAGGATCCGATGATCATGTGGCAGCACCGACACTATTGGGCCATCGTCATCTCGGGACTCGCGTTTCCCCTCGTCCTAGGATATTTCAACGGCGGCCTGGTCGGCGCCATCGGCTGTTTTATGCTCGCC
>DASUXH010000040.1:0-4848 GCA_036378015.1 Nitrospira sp.
GACAAACGTTTCCAGGTGATCGCCGAATATTTGCCTTCACCGGGCGACCTTGGCATTGACCGTACCAACAATCTGATCCTCGTCCCGTATGAGTTCGCGCATGCGGCAGAGATGAACGGACTCGAAGCCCCTCGCGAGGGCAAATCCAAGCAGGAAAAGCGCACCCTGGCCGATTACGGTTTTATACCGCCTCCGCCCAAGCCGGCGGAACAGGGGGACAAGAAATGAGCCAGTGCGCCTATTGCAAACAACGCAAGGGCAAACGGCCATGTCCGGCCTTGGGCGTCATCTGCAGCATCTGTTGCGGCGAGCATCGAATCGTGCGGGTCCCGTGCCCGCTTGACTGTACGTATCTCGACACGGGAAGCGAATATCAGCAAAAGCGCTTGAGCGAGCAATTCATGCCCCTTCGGCGGGAGTTCTACCGAGAGATTGGCGAAACGAGCGGCGAGAAAGCGGTGGCGCTCTACAATCTGATCGAGGTCGTCACGTTCAGTTACTTCCAGGGGCGCCGGGACGGACAAGACGCCGAGGTGGTGGCGGCCATTCAAGCGTTGCGACGGACCTTGAGCCCCCTGCATGTGCCCTCGGCGCCCATGCCGGTCTTCGCTGAGCATCTCAAGAAAGAATACGAAACCTTTCAGAAACAAAATCCACAGCAGATCGCCGACTCGACGACAGCGCCCGATGTCCTCGACCGAGCCTTGAAATTCATTTCCGACTTCTCCGGACAAGCGTTTCAGTCGCAACGGTATTTGAGCGGCCTCATCGGGTATGTCAAGGCCTACCATCCGGAGATCGCCCATCATCTGACGAAGCAGCACCAACCGGGTCACATCGTCCTTCCCGGCCAATCGTTCATGCCTCCCGCCGCACCCGAGCCGCACGTCCATGGGCCCGGATGCGAACATCATCATTAAACGCAGGGAACCGACCGCGATGGCAGTTGAGAAAGAAAAGAAGATTCGAAAGTCCAGGCGGGTCGATCTGCGATGCGAATTGGGATTCAGATCGGACGAGATCGAAGGGGAAGCCCACGTCACGAACATCTCAACGGGCGGCTGCCGTGCGGACTCGGAGATCAACGTCGCCGAGGGTCTTCAGTTGGTTGTGCTGCTTTACCTGCCCGGCCAAACCCCGGTCAAAATCGAGCGCGCCGCCGTCCGCTGGGTCAAAGGCAATACATTCGGATTGAGCTTCATGCTCTTCTTGCCGTCCGAACGGGCAAAGCTTCAGAAATACATCGACACCGTCTCCTGAGGGCGGCTGTGGATTTTATTCCACGATCGTGACCGTCATTTCGATGCGGTCGTTCGGGAGATCCTGCTCGTTTCTGGGAAGACCGGCGATTTTGTCGGCAATCCCCAAGCCCTTGTTCACTTCGCCAAAGACGGTGTATTTGCGATCGAGGAAAAACGAATCTTCCACGACAATGAAAAATTGAGAACCGGCCGTGTCCGGCTCGCCTGCCCTGGCCATCGACACGATGCCGCGCTTGTGGGGCGTATCGGTAAACTCCGCCTTCAAGTAAATCGGGTTGCCCTTCTCATCTTTCGGACCGCCTTGTCCAAACGTGTCTTTCCTGAGCGAATTTTTCGTGTTCGGATCGCCGCCCTGGATCATGAAGCCGGGAATCACCCGATGAAAAATTGTTCCGTTATAGAATCCTGATTTGGCCAGCTTGATGAAATTCTCCACGTGCCGGGGAGCCAGCTCGGGGAAAAATTTCATCTCCATTTCGCCGAATCGGGTCTTGATGATGGCTTTCGGCCCCGGGGGTGGAGGCGGAGGAAGAACCACCGTCTTCGTATCGGCTTTTCCTCTACATCCGGCGAGCACGCTTACGGCCACCAGCGCACACACTAGGGCAGCGATCCCTCGCATTCCCACGGTGCCTGCCATGCCAAGCTGATTGATCATGTTCATTCGACGGCGACGGTAATTTCCACACGTTCGTTCGGAAGATCATTACGGGGATTCCTCGGGAGGCTCACGATCTTATCCGCCACTTCCATCCCCTTCACGACCTCTCCGAAGACGGTGTACTGCCCATCGAGTTGATTCGAATCCTTGACGACGATGAAGAACTGGGAACCGGCGCTGTTCGGATCGTTGGTGCGTGCCATGGACACGATCCCCCGGCGATGCGGCGTATCGTTAAACTCCGCTTTCAGCTTCTCAGAGGGTCCGCCCATCCCGTAGGTTTCCGGTTTCTTTGGGTCCTTGGTATTGGGATCGCCCCCTTGGATCATAAAACCCGGTATCACGCGATGAAAAATGGTGCCGTTGTAATATCCGGACTTGGCAAGTTTGACGAAGTTTTGAACATGGTTGGGCGCCTTGTCGGGGAACAACACGATTTCCATATCGCCGAACTTGGTCTTGATGATCGCTTTCGGAGCCTTACCGCCGGCATCCTCTGCGGCCTGCAGCACCGCTGCAGCCGGAAACCATATTGAGCTCACCAGCAGGCACATGGCGGATGCATATAGGAACTTCCATCTCGTCATCTCAGCGTCCTCCCTTGTGATTCTTGCGTGCATGGAATTCTACCATGGCGTCATGGGCCTCACGGCCGGGCCTCAAGCAAGGCTTGCTTTGCCGCCGATTGTTCCGCTTCTTTCTTGCTGCGTCCGGTTCCTCTGCCGACCACCTCTCCGTTGACGCTGACTTCCACTTCAAAGATCTTGTCATGGTCCGGTCCAGACTCTCGAACGACCGAATAGGATGGAAGGCTATCGAAACGTCGCTGACACCACTCTTGAACTTGCGTTTTATAATCATCCTCCCCTGGGCGATGACGCTGGCTCGCGACCTGTGAAAATTCCTGTCCGAATAGCCTCGCCACCACCCGGCGGGAGGCCTCCAGGCCGCCGTCAAGATGCACGGCGGCAATGACGGCCTCCACCGCATCGGCAAGCAGCGACTCTTTTTCGCGGCCTTTTGAAAGTTCTTCTCCCCGTCCGAGCCGCAGGCATGGTCCCAGCATAAGGCGCTTTGCGACGCCGGCCAAGATCGATTCACTGACCAGCCGGGCTTTATGCTTCGAGAGGGCCCCTTCCGGTGACTGCGGCAACAGAGCTACCAGTTGTTCGCTCACCACCAGAGAGAGGACCGCGTCACCGAGAAATTCCAATCGCTCGTTGTCCGTACACCCGACGGTCCGTTGCTCATTCACGTAAGATTTGTGCGTCAAGACCTCTTCCAGCAAGCGCGCATTACGGAACTTATAATCGAGCGCGGATTGGAGGGCATCGAGCGGCGGCGCCGGTATCATCGAGCAGGCACCCTGGAGATGACGGATCAGAGTTCGGGCTTTTTGAAGAGCAGGCAGGCGTTGACCCCGCCGAATCCGAACGAATTCGATAACACGACATTGACGGCCGCTGGGCGGGCGGTATGCGGGACATAGTCGAGGTCGCATTCGGGATCGGGATGATCCAAATTGATCGTCGGCGGCAGGATGCCGTGATACATCGCCAGGATGCTGAACACGGCCTCAATGCCGCCGGCAGCGCCGAGCAAGTGGCCGGTCATCGATTTCGTGGAGCTGACGGGAATTCGCGCAGCTCGGTCGCCGAAGACTTGTTTGATCGCCTTGGTCTCTATGACGTCCGCCATCGTTGAGGTGCCGTGCGCATTGATGTAGCCGACCTGGTCTTTCGCAATACCGGCATCGGCGATCGCCAATTCCATACAGCGCACCGCGCCTTCTCCCTCCTCGGAAGGGGCAGTGATATGATATGCGTCGCTGTTCATGCCATAGCCGATCAACTCTGCATAGATACGAACTCCCCGCCGGCGTGCGTGTTCCAATTCTTCCAGCACGATGACGCCTGCGCCCTCGCCCAACACGAACCCGTCGCGGTCTTTGTCGAACGGACGGCTGGCTTTTGTCGGTTCGTCGTTTCTGAACGAGAGGGCCTTCGACGCGGCAAAGCCCGCCACACCCAGCGTCGTGATCGCCGCTTCGGCACCGCCTGCGACCATCACGTTGGCATCGCCTCGCTGAATAAGCCTAAAGGCGTCTCCGATACAATGATTGCCTGTCGCGCACGCTGTCACCGCGCAGGAGTTCGGGCCCTTGGCACCGAGGCGGATGGCCACCTGCCCCGAGGCCAGATTGATGATCGTCATGGGAATGAAAAACGGCGAGACGCGGCCGGGACCCTTTTCCTTGAGGACGGCATGATAGTGCTCGATGGACCCGAGGCCTCCGATTCCCGAGCCGATGTAGACGCCGACTTTGGTCGCTTCCTCGGGCAATACTTTTAGTCCCGCGTCATCCACCGCCAGCTGAGCGGCGGCCACCGCATAGTGGATGAATGCGTCCATCTTCTTGATCTCTTTTTTTTCGATGAACTGGGCGGGGTCGAAGTCTTTGACTTCCCCGGCGATTTGGGCGTCATACCCGGCAGGATCGAACTTGGTAATCCGGCCGATTCCCGACTGGCCCGCACAGATCGCCTTCCAAGTCTTGTCTACGCCGGTCCCGAGCGGGGTTACGAGCCCCAAGCCGGTAACGACAATGCGTCTCTTCCCACGATCATTCATTGACAGTCCAGTGCTAGGCTTTTTCCTTGATGTAATCGAGGGCTTTGCCGACCGTGAGAATTTTTTCAGCGTCCTCGTCAGGAATTTCGATGCCGAATTCTTCCTCCAGCGCCATGACGAGCTCCACGGTATCCAGTGAATCCGCCCCGAGGTCTTCGACGAAACTCGCCTCAGACGTCACTTCGTCTTCCTCGACTCCGAGCTGCTCTGCGATGATTTTCTTCACCCGTTCGTCTACTGTAGCCATAAACGTGCTGTCCTCCTTCCAGATCGTGTCGGTTCCTCGGCGGTCTT
>DASUXH010000041.1:0-3299 GCA_036378015.1 Nitrospira sp.
TGTTCGTACCCCAATGCACTCAAACTTGCCGTGCTCAGCATGAAAAATTTGCAGTTGACGGAGGGCTCAAGCCCCAGCCAGCGGGTCGCAAGCACCCTCAGAAAATGGCCGCTCGTGAATAAGAGAACGTCGCCCGACACCCGACGGATACGCTGCACCACGGCGTCCGCTCGCGCGCTGACTTGTTGAGGCGACTCTCCACCGGGACACCCGTCGCGAAAGAGTTCCCAACCGGGGCGTTCGGCGCGAATCTCCACCGTCCGGCGCCCTTCGTAGGCGCCATAATCCCACTCCACCAGATTTTTCTCCACCTCCGCCACGGACTTGAAACCGGCCAATTCACAGGTCCTGGCCGCCCTCTGTAGGGGACTCGTCAAGACAGAGGCAAACTTCAATCTCTTCAGGCGCTCGCCGAGCCGACGCGCCGTGCGCTCACCGCGGTCAGTCAACGGCAGATCGGTCAGTCCCGTGTGCTGACCCGAGATGGTCCAGGCCGTTTCACCATGCCTCGCCAGATAGATGATCTGAAGATTCTCTCCCATGACGGCGTTCGCACCCGATCACGTCACCGGACAAGGCTTCACATTCCAAATACCGGCCGCATACTCTGCAATCGTGCGGTCGCTGGAAAATTTCCCCGAGCCGGCGATGTTGACGATCGCCTTATGCGCCCACGATTTTGAATCGTTGTACAACTCGCAGAGCGCCCGGTCGGCATTCATGTACGACGTCAGATCGGCCAGGTGCATGTAGTGATCGCCGCCCGTCAACACCGCCTGCTCCAACGCCGCAAACACGCCCGGTTCATTTTGGCTGAAGTAGTTGGAGAAGATCAGGTCAAGCGCCGCCCTCGTTTCCGGTTCATGATCATAATGCCAGCGAGGGTCATACCAGCTGCGGCTGCCGGCAACTTGCTCTGCGGTCAGGCCGAACAGGAAAAAGTTCTCTTCGCCGGCCTCTTCAGCCATTTCGATCGTGGCGCCGTCGCGTGTGCCGATCGTCAGCGCCCCGTTCATCATGAACTTCATGTTGCTCGTCCCGCTGGCTTCGTAGCCCGCGGTGGAGATCTGATTCGAGACATCGGCTGCCGGAATTAGCCGCTCCGCCAGCGAGACGCAGTATTCCGGCAGGAAGACGACTTTGATCCTTCCCCGCACCACGGGATCTCCGTCGATGGTGCCGGCGAGGTTGTTGACGAACTTGATGATGACCTTTGCCAAGTGATAGGCCGGCGCCGCTTTGCCGGCGAAAAAGAACGTCCTCGGCGCCATGGTCTGGTCCGGATTCGCGCGCAACCGGTTGTAGAGCACCACGATGCGCAAGGCATTCAAGAGTTGCCGCTTGTATTCGTGAATGCGCTTGACCTGGCAGTCGAAGATGCTGTCGGGATCGACGCGTTGGCCCGAGGTTGATTCGAGCCACCGGGCAAATTTTTCTTTCGCGTCACGCTTGGCGCGAAGGAACGCGTCGCGAAACGCCGGATCGCCGGCGAGTGCGTTGAGCTGGCCCAGGTCACTGAGATCGGTGATCCAACTGTCCCCGATGGCGTCGGTGATTGCCTGTGAGAGCGACGGATTTGCCAACAGCAACCACCGTCGCGGCGTGACCCCATTCGTCTTGTTGTTGAACCGCTCCGGATAGAGTTCGGCCAAGTCCTTCACGGTCATGGTGCGAAGTAATTTGGAATGAATGGCCGCCACCCCATTGGTGCTGTGGGACCCGACAATGGCCAGATTGGCCATCCGGATCTTGCGACGCAGTCCCTCCTCGACGAGACTTACTCGCTCGACGCGTCCATCGTCTCTGGGAAAACGATTCCTGACGCTCTCCAGCAGGCGCCGGTTGATCTCCATGATGATCTCAAGATGCCTCGGCAGCATGGCTTCAAACCACTCAAGCGGCCATTTTTCCAGCGCCTCGGGCAAGAGGGTATGGTTCGTGTACGCCAGTGTCCGCTGTGTGAGATCCCACGCCTGGTCCCAGCCAAGATGCGCCTCGTCCAGCAGAATCCGCATGAGTTCAGGAACGGCCATGGTCGGATGCGTGTCGTTCATTTGGATGGCGACCTTTTCGGGAAGCATATTCCAGTCCGAATTGCTGCGGCGAAAGCGCCGCACGAGATCTCCCAACGAACAGGCCACCAGGAAATATTCTTGTAGGAATCGCAACCCCTGTCCCATTGAGGTGGAATCATCGGGATAGAGGACCCGTGTGAGCGTTTCCGCCGAGAGCGTTTCGGCCAGCGCGCCCACGAAATCACCCCGGCTGAATTGCTGAAAATTGAAGTATTCAGGCGTGCTCGCGGCCCATAGACGCAGCGTATTGATCGTCTTGCCGCCGTAGCCGACGACCGGACGATCGAAGGGGATGCCGAGGAGAACCGAGGGCCGGCCTAAGACGGGCCTGAGGATGCCGCTGCGAAGTTCGAACGAGCAATTCAGCTTCACCTCCACCACTTCCTCGAGACGAGCCACTTCCCAGGGATCCGGCCGGCGTAACCAGTGATCCGGCTGTTCGCATTGCCAACCGTCCACGATGGTCTGCTTGAAGATCCCGTACTCATAGCGCAGCCCGTACCCCATCCCTGGGATCTCCATCGTGGCCATCGAATCGATAAAGCAGGCGGCGAGCCTCCCCAGGCCGCCATTGCCCAGCCCGGCATCCGGCTCCATCGCGTAAATGGCCAGTGGATTCAGCGCCTTCTTTTTCACAGCTTCTTCTGCTAGCGGCAGCAGCAAGGCATTCGTAATGTTATTGGCGAGCGATCTTCCCAGCAGGTATTCCATCGAAAGGTAATACACCCGCTTGGGATTCTTCTTGGTATAGGTGCGTTCGGTTAGCAGCCAACGTTGGGAAATGACGTCGCGGATTGAATGCGCCGCGGCTTCAAACTGCTCCCGCACATCGGCCTTGTTCACATCAACAACATGGTCAAAGGTCAAATGCCGCTCATACAGTGCGTCGTTGGTGCCGGAAAATTGGATGGGTCCAGCACCATATTGGAGAAGCAAGTCTTTAATGCGTTCGGGGGTCATCACAAGCCTCTTTCCTGGGACGGAGATGATTGGACTAAAGGTTGTCGCCTTCCGTGGAACTCCTGCGCGTTGCCTTGCCGCTGGACTGTCCCCATTGCCAATCGGTGATTTCCGGCATGTCCTCTCCGTATTTGGCAATGTATTGCTTGTGCTCGACCAGCTTCTCCTGGATCGCCTGTTTGGCGTAGGCGGCGCGGCTTCCAAGCTGTGGCAGGCGGTCCACGACGTCGCCGATGAGATGGAACCGGTCGAGATCATTCATCA
>DASUXH010000042.1:0-3063 GCA_036378015.1 Nitrospira sp.
CGGTGTTCATCTTCCTCAATATTCCGAAGCGGACCGTTCGCATCGACCCGCATCCATTGCGGGACCTTGTCGAGCTCAATGACCTGCTCCGATTGAATGAACGATACATCCATCATCGCCTCAAAGAGGCTCAGGTAAGAGCCAAACTCGCAGGAGTCAATCTGTTCGTTATCAGGCCCGAGGAGATTCCTGCGGGATTGGGACTATTGGAGATCGATGAGAAGGTGATCGAGTACGTCAAAGGGTGCGAACGAAAACGAATGAAGGACTATCTCGCCGAGTTGGACGCACACAATCTTCGCTTTGCACCGCCGCTCAGCTAATCATTCTTCTGGGCCGCTTGCCTCATTCGGGCAAGAATTTCGGAGACGTCATGTCCCCTGTGACGAGAATTGGCCATCGCGGAGCTGCCGGACACGCGCTCGAGAACACGTTGGCCGCCGTGCGGAAGGGAATCGATCTCGGCGTTGATTTCGTGGAAATCGACGTCCGCCGGACGGCGGACGGAAGCGTTGTCGTGCTTCACGATGCGACGATCGGTCGCACGACCGAGGGCAGAGGCCGCGTGGAAGCCTTATCGCTCAGTCAGCTCAGAATGTTCGCTACCGGCAATGGAGAGCGCGTTCCGACAGTCGAGGAAGTGCTGAAGGTTGCTGCCGGCCGAACGGGAGTCATGTTAGAGCTCAAAGTCGCTGAGGTGGCGCGCCTGACCGTGCAAGCCGTTCACAACGTCGAATTTCGAAGCCCCGTCATCTATGCCTCATTTCTGCATGACGAGCTCGCACAGGTTCGAGCGATCGCGCCCGACGCCGCGCTCATGCCGCTTTTCGATAGGCTGCCGAGAGATCCGGTCGCTCATGCGATGCGATATTACCCGGGATATGTCGGCCTGCGGCACGATCGGGCAAGCCGAGCGCTTGTCGAGGCCTTTCATCAGGAAAAGGTGCTCGTGTGGGTCTACACGCCGAATACGCCTGCCGATATCAGCCGCGCAGTCTCGCTCGGCGTCGACGGAGTGATCTCCGACTTTCCCGAGCGCATTCCCCCCCTTCCTTCGCAATGCCGCCCAGTTGGTAAGTCCCTCTGAAAGGCTCTGGCCGGTTACCTAGCTGTCTTTATTGACGCCGTTTGAATGGATCGGCTACGCTCGTGCCTCTCTTGGAGGGCTTATCGCATGAAACAGAAGATCATCGGTGCGGCGGTGGCATTGTCCTTGTTTGTCTGGGCGAGTTGGAGCATCGGAGCGGCCGAACCGTCTTTCGAGTTGACCGCCCGTTATGTTCTCGAGGTGGTGAAAGCATTCAGGACCGCCTATGTGTTGAAGGTTGTGGAACACGCCAAAGAGGGGGGAATCAGTCCGAACGAAGACTGGCAAAAGGATTCGCACTTCATCCCGTTACCGGCCCAGTTCGTCAAGGCTGCCGGCGACCAGCTCGATAATTTCGAGATCGGCCTGATCGGACTCACACCCGTCAATCGAGCCAATTTTCCCAAAACGCAAGCCGAGACGGACGCGCTGATGCAATTGATGAAAAACCGGGAGCGGTCGGTCACCACCTTTATAGACGGCGATCAATTCAAAGCCATCTCGGCCGATCTGGCGCTCGTGCAGTCTTGCGTGGACTGCCACAACCAGCACCCGAAAGCCACGCGACGTAATTTTCAGCGATGGGATGTGATGGGAGGACTTGTCGTACGATTGAACCGCGACATGCGGTCCGAAGGGGCGACGGTCGGGCCGGAACCCTCCACCCGTCCCATGGGACCGATCGAGAAGATAACTCCGCCGCTGACCAGTCCGCCGCCCTGGGTTCGCTAGGCAGGCCGCCCCTTGACGCTCAGCACAAGGGGGGCGTAGGCTTCATCTAGCCTCTTGTCGCCTCGCAACCGAGGTCGCATCATGGTCCTTCGTGGTATTCAACACCAGCCGCGTGGACCTGCCCGGTGTTCGCCTCTCACCAGACGGGACCTGCTCCCTTACGCTGCGTTCTCTGAGCCGTCACCTCGCGCTGTGTCCATTGCGGCCTGCCTCTTCCGAGCGTCGCTTCCACATATATGTCCACATCGGCCGAAGCTCCCGGCCTCTGCCGTGGCGTTGCCCGATGCGGAAAGGAGGTTCGTATGCCGTATCGATTCAACAGTGTAGACATTCTTGTGGGCGTCGGTCTGTGCGCGATTGTCTTTGGCGCCATGCTGCTTGTGGTGGCAACCAACGGCGCATTTCTCGTGAGCGGGCCGCAGCCGGGAGCAGCCATGGATGAGACGCTTCCTTCGACAGAGGCCGCCTGGCTGCAGCCGGCGTTGGGTCGAGCCATTGTGGACCGCGCGGTACTTCAACAGCGTACGGATCAGATTACGCTTTCAGCCACCGCCGAATGGAATCAGGCCATGATGGCCTACCGTAACCTCCAGTCGATCCCGGGCGGTCCCTTTGCCTTTATCATCGACCGTGCCGTGACCGTCCCCAACGAACATGCGGCCCGTATTCAAACGGTGATGGGACGAACCATTGTGAATTTTACACAGCGCGGAATTCGAAGCGGCGTGCTGTCTGCCGACCTGCATCTCTCCGATTACAATCAGGGAATGATTGCAGCCGCTGTCGCTCGAGCCCAGCGGATGCATGAAGAGTTTACGACGACCTGGCAATCAGTGCTTGGACGATGGATTGTTGACGTGAGTCGTGAGTACGGCCGCCGGACGGCAGAAGTGCAGGAGCAATTGGGGACGGCCATCGTCCACGTGGCACAGGCGAAAATGGGGCTGGAAGGAGCGTGGGGGGACAATCAGTATCAGTTGGGCAGTTTGATGGCCGCCGTGGACCGCACGGCGCCCCTGCACGAGGGCGTGGCTACGATGAGCTCAACCGATGCAACGCCGTCACAAGTCGCTATCTCTCGTGGGCTATCGTTCATTCCTGACATTTCGGTGCCCTACCTCTTCACCGCCGCCTTGCTGCTCTGCGGTGTCTTTTTCGGAGGGCTCGTGCTGTCGGCAGCATCGCGGGAAGCGAAGGCGCTGGCAGAAGCGAAGCGCAATGCCGGCAGGTGGACTTACCGAATG
>DASUXH010000043.1:0-4680 GCA_036378015.1 Nitrospira sp.
CTCCGCGACTATCTCACGGACCTGTTCCCGATTCTGGAAATAGGCACGAGCGCCAAGATGTTGTCGATCGTACCCTTGCTGAACGGCGGCGGGTTATTCGAGACCGGCGCGGGCGGTTCGGCGCCGAAGCACGTTCAGCAATTCCAGGAGGAGGGATATCTTCGCTGGGACTCTTTGGGAGAATTTCTGGCGCTCGCGGCCTCACTCGAGCACCTGGCCAAAGTAGGGAACAACCAGGTGGCGAAGATCCTGGCGGACACGCTGGATCAAGCCAATGCAATGTTCTTGGAAAGCAACAAGTCGCCAGCCCGCAAGGTCGGCGAAATCGATAATCGAGGCAGCCATTTTTACCTGGCCCTCTACTGGGCGCAGGCCTTGGCGGCTCAGACAGTCGACAAGAAGATTGCGGAGAAATTCACGAAGATTGCCAAGGACCTTGCCGACAATACGGCGAAGATCGATCAGGAGCTGCTGGCGGCGCAGGGCAAGCCTCAGGACGTTGGTGGATATTATCATCCGAACGATGCCAAGGCTTCCAAGGCCATGCGACCCAGCGCCACGCTGAACAGGATCATCGACGCGATTGCCTAGGACGATGACGTGTGATGGGTGATCGCAGGTGCGATCACCCATCCCCATTCGCAAAGTCACAATGGTTACAGAAACAACGGACAGCCAAAACATCATCGACCAACCCGAGGTCTTGAAGCCTCGCATGGTGACGATCGAGATTTCCGGCAAGAAAGTAGAAGTGCCTGAGGGGATCACCGTCATCAAGGCGATGTGGTACGCCGGCCAAGATGTGGTGCGAGGCGTTGGATGTCTCGGCGGCTTCTGCGGCGCCTGTGCAACTTACTATCGCACCAAAGACGATCCGAAAGTCCGTACCTGCTTGGCCTGCCAAACGGCGGTGCAGGACGGCATGTCCTTCACGATGATGCCGCCGTTTCCCGCGCGCAAAGCCACGTACGACATTCAAAAACTCGAAGACCCGAAACAGGATCTCTTCAATCTCTATCCCGAGGCGCCGCTTTGCCGGAACTGCAACGCCTGTACGGAAGCGTGTCCCCAGAAGATCGACGTGCGGGAAGGCGTCTGGAAGGCCGTGTTCGGCGACTTCAAAAGCGTCTCAGAGATGTTCATGGATTGCGTCATGTGCGGGATGTGTACGCCGGTGTGCATTGCCGACATTGCGCCAAATCTGGTCGCGCTCTACGTGAGCCGCGCCCAAGGGGCGCATTTCACGGACAAGCCCGTGGGACTGGACGCGAGGATCAAGGAAATTGAAGACGGCCGTTTCAATGGCGAGTGGAACAAGATTCTCAAGATGAATGACAAGGAACTCGCCGACCACTGTGCGACGGTGAAATAGGTGGTGGTCGATGGGAGATCGCGACGCTTTCTGCCCGCCGATGACTGTTGACCATTGACTGGACCGAAGAATGGACATCCACGCACTTCAGCAAATCGTCCACAGCTCCAGGGATGTCCGCCGCAAGCAGACCATGCCGAAATTTTCTCCAGCCGACCGCGATCAGCTGATCCATAAGTATCACCCAGATTATCGCGCCAGCGCCTATCGGCCGATTCGCTTCGGGCCAAACAAGGGCGACCGGACGGTGGTCGAACTGGCGACGCTGCTGGAGGGTGACAGCCCGATTCAGGATGATCTCGATCTGTCTCCTCACTACACGACGGACGTCCTGGTGATCGGAGGCGGGGGGGCAGGCTGCGCTGCCGCTTTGCATGCCCACGGCGCCGGCTCAAAGGTGATCCTGGCGACGAAACTCCGGCTCGGCGATTCCAACAGTGTGATGGCGCAGGGCGGCATGCAGATCTCCGTGGCGCCCGAGGATTCTCCCGTCACACACTTCATCGATACGCTCAAGGGCGGGCATATGCAGAACGATCATGCCCTCTTGAAGGTCATGGTCGAAGATGGGCCGGCGATTGCCAAGTGGCTGATCGACCTGGGCGTGCTATTCGACCGCCAAGCCGACGGTAACCTGCACGTCAAAAAGGGCGGAGGCAGCTCCAAGCCGCGGCTCTTGACCTGTTCCGATTATACCGGCCTTGAGATCATGCGCGTCCTGAAGGACGAGGTCCTCAATCAAAAAATCGAGTTGCTCGAATTCTGCGCGGCCGTTGAACTGCTCAGTGACGATGAGGGCGGCTGTTCCGGCGCCATCTTTAAAGATCTCGACAATCAGCGGTACGTCGTCGTGTCGGCAAAAACCGTGATCCTCGCCACCGGAGGCATCGGCCGGCTGCATATTCAGGGATTCCCTACGAGCAATCATTATGGCGCGACGGGAGACGGGCTCTGCCTGTCTTACCGCATGGGAGCCAGGCTGGCGCATGTCGATACGTTTCAATATCATCCGTCTGGTGCCGTGTATCCCGAACAGCTCATCGGAGCGCTGGTGACCGAAGGAATTCGTTCCGAAGGGGGCCATCTCGTCAACGCCAAAGGCGAGCGGTTCGTAAATGAGCTCGATACGCGCGACGTGGTCTCGTCTTCCATCATCCGAGAATGCGAAGAAGGACGAGGCATCCGCACCATGTCGGGCCGCGTCGGCGTCTGGCTGGATACGCCGCTGTTGGACGTCGAACACGGACCTGGAACGGTTGAGAAGCACTTTCCCGCCATGATGCTCCAGTTCGAGCGGTTCGGCATCGATATCAGCAAGGATCCGGTGTTGATCTACCCGACGCTGCACTATCAGAACGGCGGTGTGAAAATCGATACGAACGCGGAGACCGATGTCAAAAATCTGTTCGTCGCAGGCGAAGCCTCAGGCGGTCTCCATGGCCGCAACCGCCTGATGGGCAACTCCCTGCTCGACCTCATGGTATTCGGCAAGCGTTCGGGGATGACCGCGGCTTCGAGAGCGGCCTCCAAAAAGCACGGAAAACTCACACTCAGTCACTTGCAGCGCTTCCGCGCAGATGCCCGGAAGCACGGGAATCCCAGCGGTGTCATTTCTCCGATGATTCTTCCGGCCTATACCAGAAAAGTCAGCTAAGAACCGACTGTTGTCGGCTGACATCCTTTAAGGAGCGACATGAACGTTCATGAGTTTCAGGCCAAGTCGTTGTTCGCCCAGTTCGGTGTTCCGGTGCCGCGAGGGAAAGAAATTCTCTCTCCGGAGGCCGCGACGACCTGGGCCAACGAATTGAACACGCCGGTCTTCGTCGTGAAGGCGCAGATTCATGCCGGCGGCCGCGGAAAGGCCGGCGGCGTCAAGATCACCAAGGACAAAACGGCCTGTGCCGGCCTCGCCAAGGAACTCATTGGCAAAACACTGATCACCCATCAGACCGGTCCTAAAGGCCGGAAGGTGCACCGCCTGCTGATGGAAGAAGGCGCGAATATTGCCAAAGAATTATACCTCTCGATTCTGGTTGATCGGGACACGGGATGGCCGACCTTTATTGCAAGTACCGAAGGTGGGATGGAAATCGAAGAGGTGGCTGAAAAGACGCCGGAAAAGATCATCAAGGAAGCGATCGATCCAGCCGTGGGATTTCAAGGGCATAATGGCCGCAATGTGGCGTTCGCATTGGGCTTGCAGCAATTGGAACCGGCCGTCATCAACCCGTTCGTCCAGATGCTGGGCAATCTGTACCGTCTCTTCATGGACAAGAATGCGGCATTGGTGGAAATCAACCCGCTCATCATCACCAAGGAAAAAACATTGGTGGCCTTGGACGGCAAGGTCTCGTTCGATGACAACGGGCTGTTCAAACACGAAGACGTGCAGAAAATGCGGGACTTGAACGAAGAGGAGCCGTTGGAAATCGAAGCGACCGCCAACAACCTCAACTATGTGAAGCTCGACGGGAATATCGGCTGCATGGTGAACGGCGCGGGACTGGCCATGGCCACCATGGATGTCATCAAACTGGCCGGAAGCGAACCGGCCAATTTCCTGGATGTCGGCGGCGGCGCCACCAAAGAGACGGTGGCAGCCGGGTTCCGTATCCTCCTCAAGGATCCGAACGTCAAAGGCATCTTCATCAACATCTTCGGCGGCATCGTTCGATGCGAGCGCATTGCGCACGGCGTCATCGAGGCTGCGAAGGAAGTGAAAATCACCGTGCCGTTGGTCGTGCGGTTACAGGGCACAAACGCGCCGGAGGGGCGGAAACTGCTCGCGGAGTCCGGTTTGAAGCTCGACGTGGCTGATGACTTGTGGGAAGCCGCTCAGAAGATCGTCAAGCTGACCGGCAAAGCGGCCTAAAGGAGACTATCGTGAGCATTCTCGTCAATAAGAGCACACGGGTGGTGGTGCAGGGAATCACGGGCAAGGAAGGCTCGTTCCATGCGACCCAATGCAAGGCCTATGGGACGAAGGTCGTCGCCGGCGTCACCCCGGGAAAGGCCGGGCAGGAGGTCGAAGGCATCCCTGTCTTCAACACGGTGGCCGATGCCGTCAAGAAGACCGAGTGCGACACGTCGCTGATCTTCGTGCCTCCGCCATTTTGCGCCGACGCGATCCTCGAAGCGGCTGACGCAGGGATCAAGCTCGTCATCTGCATCACCGAAGGGATTCCGGTCAACGACATGGTCAAGGTGAAGCGGGCGCTGCGGGGCCGTGACGTCCGGTTGATCGGGCCCAATTGTCCGGGCGTGATCACCGTCGATGAAGCAAAGATCGGCATCATGCCTGGGTTCAT
>DASUXH010000044.1:0-3527 GCA_036378015.1 Nitrospira sp.
CGGCGCGCCAAAACGCGCCGCTCCGCAGGCGAGGCCGCAGCGAGCAGAGAGGCTGAGTATGGCCGGCAATACCCTCGGTCACGTTTTCACCGTCACCTCCTTCGGCGAAAGCCATGGCCCTGCCATCGGCTGTGTCGTCGATGGGTGTCCTCCGGGCCTGGCGCTCTCCACTGACGACATTCAAGCGGATTTGGATCGCCGTCGACCGGGCACGTCGCGTCATGTGACCCAGCGGCAGGAATCCGACAGAGTCGAGATCCTTTCCGGTCTGTTCGAAGGCAAGACGAGCGGCACGCCCATCGCTCTGTTGATCCGCAATGAAGATGCACGGAGCAAAGACTACGGAAATCTCATTGACACGTTCCGTCCCGGCCATGCCGACTAC
This sequence comes from Nitrospira sp., assembly GCA_036378015.1. Classification (GTDB taxonomy): domain Bacteria; phylum Nitrospirota; class Nitrospiria; order Nitrospirales; family Nitrospiraceae; genus Nitrospira_C. Next base: position 386 of record DASUXH010000044.1, read on the forward strand.
ACCTATTGGCAGAAATACGGTATCCGGGATCATCGCGGCGGCGGCCGAGCGTCCGCCAGGGAGACCGCCGTTCGAGTCGCGGCCGCGGCGATCGCCAGGAAATGGCTCCGGGAAACCTATGGCGTCGTTATTCATGGGTTTCTGAGCCAATTGGGTCCTCACGTGATTCCCTTTAAATCTTGGGACCACGTGGGCAACAATCCGTTTTTCGCGGCGAACCAAGAGGCCGTGGCCACGCTCGAATCCTTCATGGACGAACTGCGGAAGGCGGGGGACTCGGTCGGCGCCAGGATCACGACAGTCGCCGAACATGTTCCCGTCGGATGGGGCGCTCCGGTCTACGCCAAGCTCGACGCAGACCTGGCAGCGGCGATGATGAGCATCAATGCCGTGAAGGCCGTCGAGATCGGCGCAGGATTCGCCTCGGTGACCCAGCGCGGCTCGGAGCACGGCGACGAGCTGATGCCGGAGGGATTCGTGACGAACCATGCGGGCGGTATTTTGGGCGGTATCTCCAGCGGTCAAGACATCGTCGTATCCATCGGCATCAAGCCGACCTCGAGCATCCGTGTGTCGCGCCGCTCGATCGACAAGCGGGGAAATCCGGTGACCGTGGAGACGAACGGCCGCCATGATCCCTGCGTGGGAATACGAGCCACGCCCATAGCGGAAGCGATGATGGCGCTCGTCCTGATGGACCACGCCCTACTGCATCGCGCGCAAAACGCCGATGTACGGACGCCGACGCCGCGGCTCGCCGGGTGCTCGAAGCCGTCGGTCTCGCAAGACAGGCGAAAACCCGTGGCCAAGGTCAACCCTGATCCCGACGAAGCCTGATACGCGACGCCGCATTGCTGTAGCTTTCGCGCCCGCATGCCATCTCCCACAGACGACGGCCGCATCCTCGAGATCAATCATGCCACGGTCTACCGCGGGGACACCTGTGTCTTCGACGATCTCTCCTTTGTATTGGAAGAGAACCAGCACACGGCAATCCTTGGCCCGAACGGGGCGGGGAAGTCGACCATTCTGAAGCTTTTGGCCGGCGAAGTGCACGCCATGCCGAAGGACGAGACGTCCATCCGGCTCTTTGGCGGGACGCAATGGAACGTCTGGGAGGTGCGCAAGCGCTTGGGCATGGTCTCCCACGATCTGCAGCATCAATATATGGAGCAGGTGACCGGGCTGAAAGTCGTTCTCTCAGGGTATCATGCGAGCATTGGCATCTATCATCATCAAGACTTTACCTATGCACAGATTGCCCGGGCGCGGGCGATGATGGAGGACCTCGGAATCGCGGGGATGACGGATCGTAAATACTCGGCCATGTCCACCGGCGAACAACGACGTTGTCTCCTGGCGCGTGCGCTCGTCCATGGACCGTCAGTCCTAGTGCTCGATGAGCCCACCAGCGGCCTCGACCTGACCGCCACCTTTCATTATTTGGATCTGGTGCGAGGCTACATGCGCAAAGGCAAGACCATTCTGCTCGTTACGCACCATATCCACGAAATTCCTCCGGAGATCAGGAGAGTAGTGTTGTTAAAGAAGGGGCGAATCCTCGAGGACGGCGAGAAAAGGGCGGTGCTTTCAGAAAGAACGCTTAGTCATCTGTTTGATTGTCCTGTCACGCTCGTCTGTGCCAACGGCTGGTATCAAGCCTTGCCAGGCGGCTGAAACAAGGTTTTTCACCCGCCCACCCCGGTGCGCCGAGACGCACCTGCACCGGTCTGCTGCGTTCTCGCATCGCTCAGATTCTCAACGTACAGAATACGGGAGAGAGCTGCGCAAGCAGTTTGGGGCGGGCGGGTGGGAAGGATTACGTCTCGGCTCTTCGCTCGCTGCGGCCTTGCAGATATGCGGTTTGAGCCGCCTGGATGTACTGAGCTCTGGGGACTGGCTCCGGCGGCCCGCCGGCGCCTATCCCTGTTGTTCGCTGGTCACCTTCCAGGACGGGGACAGTCACCAGTCGGAAGGGTGACTGTCCCCCAGCCGCATGCTTATCCGCCGGCCAGGGTGACGGTGAACGTCAAGTCGGCTTCGGCCCGCCGGACTTTGAGGCTTACGCGCTGGCCGGGTATCGTGCGTTCGATCAGATAGTTCTTGAGATGGGCTGCATCGAGTATTTCCGTATCCTCGATGGCCAAGAGGATATCGTGCTTCTGAATGCCGGCTGCTTTGGCCGGTTCCGAAACGTCCTTCACAGCCATCCGCCATTTCGTTCCCTCCTTTACCGCGGTCATGTGAATGCCCAGCTTCGAGAAGACCAGGGGTTTGCCTTCGATGGCCGCAGAGACGATCCGAGAGGCGAGCGTGGCGGGAATCGCAAAAGCCATCTGGCTGCAGAACACGTGAGTCTCCTCTTTGTCCGTTTGTATCACCGCATGCATGATGCCGACCACTTGGCCCCCCTGGTTATAGAGCGCGCCTCCGGAATTTCCACTGCAGGCCGAGAGATCAGCTTGCAGGAGTCGTGTTTCGACGGTCTGCAAAAACGTATTGACGTTGCCGATGCGGCCGAAGGCCATTGTCGGTCCCCAGCCCATGGGATATCCGACTGTAAACACTTCGCCGCCTACGATCGGAGGTTCGGTGGCAAATCCGGTGGCGGTATCGAGGATCGGCCGATCTTTTTGGTTCAGGCGGTAAACGACGACGTCCAGGTAGGCGCTTTCTCCCACGATCTGGGCGACAAGTTCATGTAGATCGGCGGTCAAGACATGAATGACCTTCGGCACGATGTGGCCGGTCGGACTGTTCTTCTCAACGGCATGTCTTGCCGTCACGATGTAGCCGTCATGGAGATGAAAGCCGGTCCCGCGAATTTTGATCTTTCCCGGTTTGTCCGGGGTGCGGGGATCTTGGGTGTCTTCCAGAATACCAACGGTGGCCCGTTTCGCACGCTCGATCACCTCCGGTGGCGCTTCCGCTTCTGCAGAGACGGCAGTCAAACTGCAGACGAGGCTGACGAGCAGACAGGTCTGCATCGCCACGGTCATCCATTTGCGTTCACCGGTGAGAGCCATGAAAGATCCTTTCACTATATGAAGGCGATGCCGCACAGTATAATAAGCATGAGCCATCAATGACAGGGGGAACATCATGAGAGGAGTACTCACCGCCGTTTGCTTCTGTGTATTGA
>DASUXH010000045.1:0-2755 GCA_036378015.1 Nitrospira sp.
CACCTTTTCAATCGCCTGCAATGCGATCCTGGGCGCATGGGTCATGAAGTCCGCCGCCTCGATCAGTTCATAGCCCGTGCGTAGGTGAGGGGTCGAGAAGCTGCGGGAGGCGAATCGGCCGTCGCACCGGGCGGTCGCGGTAAATTCGCCCTGTACGGCGAGCAAATCAAATTCGACGCGTGTCCCCTCCGTCGACGCAAACAATTTGCGGTCGCGGCGCGTCCACAGGCTTGCACTGCTGCGAACGATCTCGGGCTCACGCTGCACGGCGTCCATCACCTCGCGCAGCAGGGTCGTTTTTCGGTCGAGCGGCACGCTGAAAGGATCGATCCGGCTTTGTGTCACGACCCGGTCGCGATGGACCGGCTCCTCGACTAATCGAGTTTTTTCACTGGCAAGAGAGGCCGACCCTCTGGCGATCTCGATAGCCAGCTCGGCCACGCGGGGAACTTCCTCAAGCGAGAGTCCCGAACTGGCGGCACACCCCCATCCTCCATGGTAGTGCACTCGCACGCCGAAACCGCCGTCGGCGGCGTCTCGGATCGACGCAATTCGCCGATCTTCGCCGCTGATCGTTTGACTGATGCTTTTCACGAAGCGAATGTCGCCGTATTCAGCGCCTGAAGCCGCTACCCGCTTCAGTGCGAGGTCGACCATTTCATCCACACGCGCGAAGGGCATCGTGGCTTCATCCTGCCAAAGTCACGAAGGTCATTCAACTTGGAATTCACGCCGTCCTTCCCCTAGGATGACCGGCATGCTTCCTGTGTCACAGACGATGCGCCAACGCCTGGTCGGACTCTTGACCGGGTCCCGGCTCTCCTCCTACCAGCTTGCGCAGCTTCTCGGCATTCCCGAGCGGCAAGTGGAAGATCATCTTGGGCATGTCGTGAAAACCATCGCACGCGATCGCAACCGACGGTTCGTCTTGGAGTCTTCCTGCTGTCAGGACTGCGGATTTGTCTTTCGAGACCGCCGGAAGCTCACCAGACCAAGCCGCTGCCCCCGCTGCCGGAGCGAGAATATCAGCGCTCCGCGTTACGGCATAGACGTCCGTCAATAACCCCTTCCAATCTGAGCCCATTTCCAGCATTCTCTTGGGAGACGATCGAGAGTCCGCTAGAGTGCCCCTTGCAGAGTTCAGCGACCATGAACCCATTCCATGGACTTTCCAACAGACTTGCCGATCTTCGCCATGATGCGCTGGCCTCGGTCGTCGTATTTTTAGTGGCCCTCCCCCTCTGCATCGGCATTACCATCGCTTCGGGCGCTCCAACCGGCTCCGGCATCGTCACCGGCATCGTGGCCGGCCTCGTCGTGGGATGGCTCTCCGGTTGTCCGTTGCAGGTCAGCGGACCGGCTGCCGGCCTCACCGTCGTCGTGTATGAACTGATTCGGGACCAGGGGCTGGAAGCCTTCGGCGTGATCGTGATCGCCGCCGGCCTCATTCAGATCCTGTGGTCATGGCTGCAGCTCGGTCAATGGTTTCGCGCTGTCTCACCCGCCGTCATTCATGGAATGCTGGCCGGCATCGGGGCACTCATTTTCGCCAGTCAGTTTCACATCATGATCGACGATTTGCCCAAAGGATCTGGCCTGGACAATATTCTGTCCCTGCCGTCCGCCGTCTGGAAAGGCCTGATCGACGACGACAGCACGCCCATGAATCATCATCTCGCCGCGCGAATCGGCGTTCTGACGATCGGCGCGATGTTGTGCTGGAACCTCATCATCCCCAAGCGGTTTCGTATGATGCCGGCGGTGTTGATGGGTGTCTCCGTCGCGACTATCGTGTCCGCAGCTCTCGAAATTCCGATTCAGCGCATCGAGGTGCAGGACAATTTACTCGCCATCATTCACCTTCCGACGCTTCAAGCCCTGTCGCATTTCTTGGATACCGACATCCTGGCGGAGGCCCTCGGTCTGGCCTTTATCGCGAGCGTCGAAACGCTGTTGTCCGCGTCGGCCGTCGATCAGCTGCACACGGGCCCCCGAACGCGATATAACCGCGAGCTGTTGGCGCAAGGCGTGGGCAATACGTTGTGCGGATTCATCGGCTCGTTGCCGATGACGGGCGTCATCGTGCGAAGTTCCGCCAATGTGGAGGCCGGGGCCAGGACCAGGGCTTCGGCGATCTTTCATGGCGCGTGGCTGCTCGTATTCGTGTCGTTGTTACCGTCCGTGCTCCGGTTCATTCCCACCGCCAGCCTCGGCGCCGTATTGGTGTACACCGGATACAAGCTCATGAACTTCGGCGTCCTCCCAGAGCTCAAAAAGCATGGACGCGGCGAAGTGGTCATTTTCTTTGCCACCATGGGCGCCATCGTGTTTGTGAATCTGTTGACCGGCGTGATCTTCGGCTTGTGTCTCGCGCTCGCGAAGCTGCTGTACACGACACAAAATCTCGAAACCTTTTTTTCGCGCGATGCCGTCACCGGGAAGCTTACGCTTCATCTGCAAGGCATCGCGACGTTCGTGAGTCTCCCGCGGCTGGCCGCCGTGCTCGAGACCGCGCCCCCCTTCGCGGAAATCAGCATCGACAGCTCGTCGTTACGGCACATCGACCACGCCTGTCTCAACCTTCTCCAGAACTGGCAGCTGCAGCATGAAGCCAACCATGGGAAGGTCCTTGTGGACTGGGACAAGATGCGGGGCGCGTCGTACGCAGGCAGACACAACACCCGGCAGTCCACCTGGTGGAGCAGGTGGCTCGAATAGGATGGGCTGGTCTCGCGACGGTAGGTCCGTTACACTA
>DASUXH010000046.1:0-6675 GCA_036378015.1 Nitrospira sp.
TGTCCCTTCATCAGGCTGGAGTGGTATTGCATGGTCTTTGCACAGATACGATGATCGCGGACTATCTTCTCAACCCCAACCGCCGTGACCATCAACTTGAGACGATCGCCCTCGAGGTGTTGGGCACCCGGCTTCAGCTTGGCCGTACGACGTCTCCCCAGTCCCTATTCGAAATCGATACTGGCTCGCGAGAAGATGCCGCAGAAGCCGCCGCTGCTTTGTCCGCCCTCGGTCCGGCCATGAATCAACGGCTATCGGAGCAGGAAACCCTGAAACTGTTCAATGAGGTGGAGATGCCGCTTGTGCCGGTCCTGGTGGAAATTGAGCGGAATGGGTTTCTCCTGGACGTCGACCGATTGCATGCCTTGGGCAAGGAATTGGAACGAGAGATGGACCGCACGATGGAGGCAATCGCCGCATTAGCCGGAGGCGAGTTCAACATCAATTCGCCCAAACAGCTCGCGGCCGTGCTGTTCGACAAGCTCGGTCTCAAGCCGTTGCGCAAGACAAAAACCGGCTATTCCACGGATGAAGAGACCCTGACGCAGCTCGCCGCCCAGCACGAGCTGCCGACCCATATCCTGAATTGCCGCAGCATCAGCAAATTGAAGTCAACGTACGTCGATGCCTTGCCGCTCTTGGTGGATCCGCAAACCAGGCGACTCCATACCTCGCTGAATCAGACGGTGGCCGCTACGGGCCGGCTCTCCTCGACGGAGCCCAATCTGCAAAATATCCCGGTCAAGGGCGACTACGGCCTCCGCATTCGTGAAGCCTTCATCGCTCCCCCAGGCCATGGCTTGCTGTGTGCAGACTACAGCCAGATCGAGCCTCGGCTTCTCGCACATTTATCGCAAGATCCGCGGCTGCTCGCGATCTTCGCCAACAGCGAAGACATTCACACGGCAACGGCGATGGAAATTTTCAACCAGCCGGCCGGTCAAATCACGAAGGACATGCGCCGGGCGGCCAAGACGGTCGTCTTCGGCATCGTTTACGGGATCAGCCCTTTCGGCCTATCACAGAACATCGGAGTACCGCAGGCGGAGGCCAAGAAATACATTGAGACGTTCTTTGAACGGTTCCCCGCGGTGCGAGCGCTCATGGACCGAAATATTGCCGAGGGAAGAGCCAAGGGATATACGACGACGATTTTGGGACGCCGCCGCCCTATCCCCGAGCTGCAAAGCGGCGATCCGGTCCAGCGGGGTTTTGGCGAGCGAATGGCTGTCAACAGCCCCATCCAGGGCTCGGCGGCGGATGTGATCAAGGTGGCGATGATCAATGTCCGGAACACGTTGGAGAAAGAACTTCCCAAGGCCAAAATGATTCTTCAAGTCCATGACGAATTGATCTTTGAAGTGCCGGACGGAGAGTTGGAAACCGCCAAACGGGTGGTGCGAAGTGAAATGGAAGGAGTCGGAACACAGTTCGGGTTGTCAGTTCCCCTCAAAGTCGATCTGGGTGTGGGCAAGAATTGGCGGGCGGCGCATCCGTGAAGACCGGGAAATCGGCGCCGAAACGGCGGTGCTGTTCGACGACATGGGCGTAACGTGGACAGGAGGTGGCGTATGAATCAGGCACACGTCCTAATGATTTCCGTCGGAATCAGCGTGCTGGCATCGACGGCCATTCTCTGGCTGCTGAATCCGATAGCTCCGAACGCACAAGAGCCCAAGCGGTTCGAATACAGGATCGTCGAAGTGCTGCCTGATACCATGAACATGCAGACCAAACTCAATGAGTTCGGCATGAGCGGGTGGGAGCTGGTTTCAGTGTCCATGGGCAATATGACCGAGCCCAGACTGATTTTTAAGAGATAACCCCTCCGCTCCACACGGCAACACTGGAACAAGACATGGACGCAAACAATCAACCCGACGGAGACATCTTTGAGTCGACGGAGAACCCTCGAGTCACCAGACGAGGTTTTCTCGTCTCCACCCTGGCGACCGGGTTTGCGCTGGCTGTACGGCCGACCTGGGCGGCGACGATCGTCACTGATTCCTCAGGACTCACCGCCGGCGAGATCCGGATTCCTACCGCTGACGGTGACATTCCGGGATATCGCGCCATGCCGTCGGAAGGGCGGGGGTTTCCGGCGGTATTGGTCGTGCAAGAAATTTTCGGCGTCCATGAGCATATCAAGGACGTCTGCCGTCGTCTGGCCAAATCGGGCTATCTCGCGGTGGCTCCCGAGCTCTATGCGCGGCAAGGCGACGTGTCCAGCCTCAGCGAGATTGACGATATCCGCAAGGTCGTCGCCAAAGTTCCGGATGCGCAGGTGATGACCGATCTTGACGCAGCCGTAGCGTGGATCAAGACTTCGGGCGACGGAAATGTCGAGAAGCTCGGGATCACCGGATTCTGTTGGGGAGGACGGATTGTCTGGTTGTATGCCGCCCACAATGCCCAGGTAAAGGCCTGCGTCGCCTGGTACGGTCGGCTCGTCGGTAAGGCGACTGAATTGCAACTCACGCATCCCTTGGACGTGGCAAAGAGCATGAAGGCTCCGGTTCTCGGTCTGTACGGCGGAAGCGACCAGGGGATCCCGCCTGAAACCGTTGAGCAAATGAAGCAGGCCCTGAAGGCTGCCGACAGCCCTTCGACGATTATCGTCTATCCCGAAACACCGCATGCTTTCTTTGCGGATTATCGAGCGAGCTATCGCAAGGAAGCGGCGGAGGATGGTTGGAAACGTATGCTTGCCTGGCTTAAGGAGCACGGGGTTGCCTAGATCCTTCTCTGTCCGCTAGCTCTTCCCGTACAGCACTGTTCAAACCTGTGCCGCACGTCGGCATCTGCCTGCAGGGTCTCTTTCCCGGCCGCTCCTTGACGCGGGGTTAGGGTGGCATTCCTTTTGCGGTGATCGCCCAGGCTTTTGATCTCAGAAGCACGGGGGTTGATGCACTAAGAAAGGGATATTGCCATGATCCACACCGTGGAAGTCGACAAGCAGACCGCCTCCTTCGTCCGACAACTTGAAGAACAGAGACGCATTGAAAAGAATCTGATGGTGGAGCGGGTGCGAGGCGCCAAAGAGGGTCTGGAATCCGTCTTCCATGACATTCGGGAACGAGTGGAAGCGCTCGAGCGCATGACGAGCTCGGTCAGCACGAGCTATATCGCACCGATCGGGTGGAGTCAGTTGATCTTTGCCGGCACAGACGGCAACTCGAATACGATCCTGTCCGGCGACCGCGACGATATCCTGTGCAAACATGACCGCGTCCGCTATCTCGAAGATGCAGGCTATCTGCGTTTAAGCGCCAATCCCCATTATGTGGAACGCATTCTGCCCAATAAATCCGCTCATGCGAGGGCAGCGGCCAATCCGTCAACATGGGACAACCTTGGATACGTCCATGTCGGCTATTCGACCAGCCTTGCCCTTCCTACCTCATTGGAACCGACGTCGGTGTCGATCATGTCGCGTGTAAACACGCTCTTCAATTGGGTGGAGGTCAATGCGGTTGCGGAGGACTGGCATGCCCATGTCGCGGCGATCGCCCGCCTGTGGGTCGCCTATGACGGAGAGTTCCGCCAAACGCCACCCGCGCAGTTTGTCAATCTTCTGGCGATGCCGAGGGAGGTGAAAACTCATCAACACATGGAATCATTGGCTCCCAGCGCTGCCCTCGCCATGCAGTTCGAAGTGTCTCCGGGCAGCGGCACAACGCTCACGATGTACGAATCCATTGAACTGGTCGCGACGACGCCGAACGGCCATGCGTACATCGATGGAGTGTTTGCCTGGGAGCCTCTGGCAGTTCAAGTGCGGGAGGGATGAGACGCCGCCACGGACGATTCTAGGAGGAATAGAACGTGCGGACAATCTGCGTCGTGTTGAACAGCATGGCGTGTCTCCTCGTGTAGGCGGCGTGGCCGTAGTAGTGGTCGCGCGGATTGGTTGATCCGGTGGAATCCTTGTAGTCGACCAGCAGACACCGTCCTTCGCTGGGAAATCGCACCGCCCGTCTTGCGCACTCCAGCCAGCGCTCGAACCCCTCGAACGGTTCGACTATTTCCCAGATCGCCTTATTCGCCGCTTTCGCCGCTTCAGTCAGCGGGACGGCGTCACTGCCTGCCACAGCCAGTTCCTGCACATAGTCACCGCCCCAAGCGATCGGCATTTCCATCGTGATCTGGGGCAATTCCATCTTCGCCAGCCACACCTTGCCGTCCGTCCGGAGGTTCCGGTGGTTGACCACATGCAGCAGCTTTCCGATGCCTGAGGGGTCCCACCCATAACGGACCGGTTGCCCGAGTGTGACGATGTCCAATGCGACTCCATTCAACGGCCTACCGGTGGTGTCTGCTTCCAGCCGTGCGATAGTTGCAGCCAGATCCGTTTGACCGGTCTGCTCCGCATACGCGGCCAAAATGGAGAAGAGCTTCGCTCTTCCTGTGATGGGGCTGGGGCAGAGCAGATTGGAGACCAGCGCCAGGACAAGCCCGGCTTGCCCGTGCGCTTGCACGAGGACGCGGTCGCTGGGTCTCAGCTGCTGCGCCTCACAATGTGCCCGAAGAGCGTTTAACAGTCTCACGGCTGCGACGGCGCGCCCGAGGTGGTGATGTTCCGAGGACCACAGTTTTCGGAGGCAAGTGATTGGATGGGTTGATGACGTGTTCAGCGCATGTTGAGCCAGGCCGACGCAGGCCTGCGTAAAATTTCCTGCATCACCGAGTTGTTCGTCGAGCAGTTTCTTGGTCGCGTCATCCTCGTTCAAAGGGGGCGTGAGTCCGCCAGGAAGAAGGGGGATGCCGTTGGTCTCTTGCCGCATGGCGGCCAACAGCGCATCGAGACCTGACACGCCCCGCGAGTAGCCACGCTTGAGGCCGCCGGCTTCGTCCAACCGTTGGGCGCCGAACACATCGGTTCCTTGGAGCGCGCCATGCAGAAACAATATTGTCCGAACTCCGGCGCCGGACAGGGCGCGCCCGTGGACGGCCATCGCCTCGAGCCACTCGGGTGATTCCGGAGCTCCGCCGGCAGTCCACTCGGTGATATCCAGCCGCTCGCCTGGGTTTTTCCGCGACAGTTCATCATGCTGAAAATTGTTTTCGACCGGCATGGCAGATCGTCATAACCGATCCGGGGGGCATACTGCAATGGAAGCGCCTAGCGCATGATCGGTGCTGGAGGCGGAGGATCGTTCGCGGGCGGTGATGGTGATAGCTGGCGTTTCGGCATCACCGCCGTGGCCGTGCAGGTTTTCTTTTCTTCATCGGTATGATGGTCAATGATCTTGACGTCTTGGAGATATTCCTGAACGATTTCTTCGCGAGTCAGCTCAATGTCCTGATCGGCTTCTTTCCCCGAGCGCTCACGAATGCGATCAACCATGTGCTCTTTGACAAAAATGCGGATCTGTTTGGCCAGGTCCGTGCGGGCCGACAACTCCGATACACGTTGGCAGACGAGCGGGCCTTTCGTCAGGTCTCCTTGACCAATGCCGATGACATACTGATCGAGGGGATAGCCGCGGGGGCCTTGTCCGTCGCGCACGGACCCAGGGCTCGACGCCGGCAGCCCGGCATGATCGTTCCGTTGACTCAATTGCTGGAACGATTGCTCCGCATGATTTCGAACGGCTTCCTGATCAGCAGCCAGGCTTCCCCCCGTTGACCATTCAGAACAGATGCCAACCACGATGACGGCGAGTATCTTCTGCACCCGATCACTCATCGTCCTCTCCCCCCTCCATGACCCCCGCCGCCGCCACGCCCTCCATAGCCGCCGCGGCCGGTCCCATAATGACCTCCAAAACCGCGAGGCGCCATAGAATACGACCCGCGTGGGACGACAAGCGACGGAGGATGTTGATGCATCGTCGGCGGCAGGCGCCGTGTGATCGCAACCTGACCGGAAGGTGTCGTGGCACCCGGCGGCTGCAAAAATTGGTGTAATGACCGAACGGAGGAAGAGCCGGAAGACGGCGCATGCTGTGATGAAGAAGGGCTCCCGGCCCCCGGCGATGCAAGAAATTGTTGAAGTGACGGGACTGAACGAGGGCTTGCCGACGGGACCATGACATGTGCGCCAGTTGGTGGATTGCCGAGATGGACCGGTTGAGTCGAGGTGGTGTGCGAGATCTCATGAAGGGTTAACGGCACAGGCCGCATACCTGGCTGGCGGAGTGCAGGCTGGGTGGCCGGTGGAGACGCCGGTGGTGCGGCCGGATTCATGACAATGACCTGTTGCGCGACGCCGACATGGGGGTTCGCGGGGTACAGGCCTCGCGCGGCATTCAGGAGTCCATACGTTGGCAGCCCGCCCCATGAAGCGGGATAGCCATAGGGTCCGGCGATGACCCAGTCTGTCCACGCTTGTGAGACCATGGCATTTGACTGAACCCGGTCGAGCAGGTCCTGGCGCTGAAGGCTGGCCTGTTGCGCTTCCTCGGCGGTACCCGCAGTCGCCAGCAATTGATTGGCTGCTTCGAGTTCTTTCTGGAGATCATCAATCTCGTTTCTCAAGGTGGCAAGTTGATGTCTGGCGCTTTCGTTTTCGCGTAGGGCCAGGATCGCTTGAGCGACCTCGTCGGTGTCGATTTGCGACGTCAGATCAACCGTCACGACCACGTAGTCTTCGTCCAGCCATAGATGGGTCTGTTGATCGAGCACAAGAATCAAGCCGGCGGTATACGATCGAATTTCATCTCTCGTGAGGTC
>DASUXH010000047.1:0-3460 GCA_036378015.1 Nitrospira sp.
AGCAGGCGCTCCGCGCTCCGTTTCGACGCCGGAGATTTCGCCCTGCTCCTGCCGCTGTTGCCGGTAAAACGCCTCTCGAAACGCCGCGAAACTTTCTTCGGCAATCGCCAAGCGTATGCGGCGCATGAACTCGGCAAAATACCAAAGATTATGGATCGTGTTCAGCCGCGAGGCGAGCATCTCCTTCACGTTGTAGAGATGATGCAAATAGGCGCGGGAATAACGAGCGCATACCATGCAGCCGCAGGACGGGTCGATCGGCGACTCGTCCCGCTGATAGCGGGCCTGCTTGATGAGTACGCGGCCGGACGTCGTGAAGAGCCATCCGGTCCGTCCATGGCGCGAAGGCACCACGCAGTCGAACAAGTCGATGCCGCGGGCCACACCTTCGATGAGATTCTCCGGCATGCCCACTCCCATCAAGTACCGCGGTTTGGAAGGCGGCAGCTCCGGCACCGTCGCCTCCAGCATGCGGTACATGTCGGCCTTGTGTTCTCCGACCGAAAGACCGCCCACGGCATAGCCGTCGAATTGCAGCTTGACGAGATCCCGCGCCGAGGCCGCCCGCAAATCCGTATCCAAGCCGCCTTGGACAATGCCGAACAACGCCTGATCGGAGCGGCGGCGACTGGCCTGGCACCGGACGGCCCAGAGGCTGGTCCGCCTGACCGCGTCCCGGATTGATCCCGGGTCCGCCGGTAAGGCCACACATTGATCGAACGCCATGATGATGTCGGCCCCCAACGCTTCTTGCACCTCAATAGCCGTCTCCGGCGTGATGAAATGCGCGGAGCCGTCGATGTGCGACTGGAAGCTCACACCGTCATCGGTGATGCGGCAGAGCTTTGCCAGACTGAACATCTGAAATCCGCCGCTGTCGGTCAAAATCGCGCCGGGCCAGCCGGTGAACCGGTGGAGCCCCCCCATGTCGGAGATGATTTTGTGTCCTGGCCGCAGATACAAGTGGTACGCATTGTTCAGCATGAGCCGGAAGCCCAGCTGCTCGAGATCATGAGGATCGATACCCTTGACAGGCCCCAGCGTCCCGACCGGCATGAACGCCGGCGTCTCGATGACTCCGTGCACGGTCGTGAGTCTGCCGAGTCTCGCGCACGTGCCCCGATCCGTCTGGTCTACCGAAAAATTCACAGCCTCGCCTTGTGTGCTACATCTGATCAGGAGCGGAAATGCCGATGACGCTAAGCCCGTTCTTGATGACTTGCTGCACGCTCCGCATCAAGGCCAAGCGCGCCGCCGTCCGTTCGGGGCTCAGGGTTTCGCGAACTGCGTCTTCCTCGGCCGTCATTCCCGGGGCCGCGGGCGCGAACACTTCCGCGTCGGCGGCCGGGGGGAGGATCCGATGCTTGTTGTAAAACGTGTGGAGCAGCGCGGCGAGCTGCTGAAGGTAATACGTCACCCGGTGCGGCTCATAGCCGATCGCGGCGGCTTCGAGCACGGAGGGATACGCCGCAAGTTTGCGAATCAGGCCCAACTCGTCGGGATCGGTGAGGAGCGACAAATTCGTCTGACCCGGTAAGGGGCATGCAATGCCGCGGGACTTGGCCACCCGCCAGAGGCTTGCGATACGGGCATGCGCATATTGCACATAGTACACGGGATTATCCGCCGACCGCTGCTTGGCCAGCTCGAGATCGAATTCAAGATGCGTCTTGGAATCGCGCATGAGGAAATAGAACTTCGCGGCGTCCGCGCCGACTTCGTCGATGACCTCGCGCATTGTAATGAACTCGCCGGTGCGCTTCGACATTTTGACTTCTTCACCGGCCCGCAAAAGCTTGACCAGCTGCACGAGAATGACTTGTAGATGCTCCTTGCGATGACCATAGGCCTCCATGACCGCCTGCATGCGCGGAATGTAGCCGTGATGGTCTGCGCCCCAGACGTCGATCAGCAGATCGTAGCCGCGCTGCAGTTTGTCACGGTGGTAGGCAATGTCCGACGCAAGATACGTGTACTCGCCGTCCTTCTTCTTGACGACGCGATCCTTCTCGTCGCCGAAGGCGGTCGAACGGAACCACCACGCGCCCTCCTGCTCGAACAGCAGCCGGCGGGATTTGAGCTCATCCAATACGCGCTCAACGGCCTCGGAAGACAAGAGCGACGCCTCGCTGAACCAGGAATCGAATTCGATGCCGAACGCGACGAGATCCGCTCGAATCAGATTGAGCAATTCATGGTAGGCCAACGTCCGGCACCGGTCCTCGATAGACTCAGGTCGGCCAGCATCGAGCGCGGGCTTGAGGTGCTTCGCCAGCGCCTCGATGTAGGCGCCGTGATAGCCGTCTTCGGGAAAAGCCGCGGGCTGGCCGATCAGCTCCCGATAGCGGGCAGCCACGGATGCCCCAAGGAGCTTCATCTGACGGCCGGCATCATTGATGTAATACTCGCTGACGACCTCGAAGCCGACTGCATGCAGAAGACTGGCGACGGCCTGACCGACCGCCGCCCCCCGTCCGTGGCCGACGTGCAACGGCCCCGTCGGATTGGCGCTCACATACTCCACTAACACCCGTTGTCCCTTGCCAAGATCGGACCTGCCATAGGACGCACTCTGCTGTTCGATCTCCTTGAGCGTTTCCTGCCACAGAGCCGGCTTGACGGTGAGGTTCAGGAATCCCGGCCGGACGACTTCCACTCGGTCGAAAAGCTGGTCCCGATGCGGCAGGTTCTCGATGATGATCTGGGCGATGTCGTGAGGGGCCCGCTGCTCGGAAGAGGCGAGCGACATGGCCACGGTCGAGGCGAGATCTCCCCATTCCGGCCGTTTGGGTGCATCGAGACTGAGGGAGGGCCACGCCGCCGTTCTCAGTTGTCCCTTTTTCCTCGCCCCGTTCAGGGCATCCAGGAGTGCATTCGTCACCTTTTCCTGCACTACGCCATGCGACACAAACGGCTCCTACCCTGCGTAAGTCCTTAGCATTGAAAGAGAAAATTAACTTGCCACTCTAGCACAGGGCCGAAGGGGGAGACAAGGCGCGACTCAGCAAATTCGAGGGTTTAGCGCGCCTGTGCCATGTGGTCAGGCAGGTACTGCAGATGGTTCGAGGAGACAAGTCCAGACATGGCTTCTCCTGGCAATGCCTCACGGCGTCCCAGGTGGAACAGTCGCAAGGTTTTCCCTTGATCACAGTGACAACGGGCCCTCGCGGCGCCCACCGAGCGGGATCAGTAGGACCAAACAGGGCAACGGTCGGCGTCTCGACTAGAGCGGCGAGATGCGTGACGCCCGAGTCATGGCCTACATACAGTTCGACCTGCGAAAGAAGGCCCGCCAGCAAGCGCAGCGGCAATCCGCGAAAAACGATCGGATGTCGAGGCAGGTGAAGGAGAAGCCGTTCAATCATCGCTTCGTCCGCCGGCCCTTGGAGCAGCAGCGGTTCGAAACCTTCTGCCTCAAGCCCTTCGAGGACCGGAAGAAGAATTTCCGGCTTCACACATT
>DASUXH010000048.1:0-5329 GCA_036378015.1 Nitrospira sp.
TCCGGCAGTACGCCGTCGCCCGATTGAAGCAGTGCGACAACATTGTGGCGCTGTCGAAGGAATTGGGTGTGCATCGCCGCCTGTTGTATACGTGGCGCGATCAATTGGAACCGGCCGAGAGTAGCGAGGGGCCGCCTCCGATGAACTCGCGTGAGACGACCCTGCGCAAAGAGGTCAGCCGCCTTAAGCGAGCGTTGGCCGAGAAGACGCTCGAGGCGGATTTTTTCAAAGGTGCCTTGCGCGAAGTAGAGGCTCGACGCCAGCGGAGCGGCAACTCCGGCGGGACGGCTTCTACGCCCACATCCGGGACGTGCGAACCACTATGACAATGAGAAGCTGGTCTTAAGAGAACCCTCCTGCGCCATGACGTGTTGCAACAGCCGTTGCTGCGACTCATGCAATTTGATGAACTCCACCCCAAAGCGTTTCCCCTTCGTCCAACGGACCACCCGGCAGACTCCCCTTCCCAAGGGTGGCCTCATGGGGCAGGGGCGGGGTGTTATGCCACTGTTAAGAAGTCATCCCAAGTGAACGGAAGGCATCCCAATTAAGCAGCATCGAGCAGAAGGACTGGTGCAGCGTTTCGATTGGACAGGGAAGGGGATTGTCAGATTTTATGCGTCTTCCAGCAATCCCCCTTTAACTGTTTCGTAAACTGCAGGTCATCTAGGCATGGTCTCTAGCCTTTGCGTTTTCAACGGCGCCGATACGGGTCTCTGTGTTCAGTCACGTCGTTCCGGTATTCTTGGCCGGAATCCGCCGGTCCCATTTCGACGTTTTCATAGCTGTAGACGGGCCGCTGCTCTCTCGATTCTGGATAGTCAGCACACCCAATGGGTAGGGCGCAGCCAAGCGCTCCCGCACAGTATAATAGGAGCTTGCGATTCATAACGTTACCTTCCTTTCTTCGTCTCGAGTTAATGACGCCGAGGTTTCCATGGAACCTCCTTCCAGATATATGCCGACACCGTACCGCGGGTAAGCCAAATCACCTTGGAATCTCATCTCTTGGTCCGCGTCAACCACGCTAAAAGGCCCACGATGACGGCTGCGGCCACCCAGGGAAACATTCTGCGCGGCTCGCCGAGTTGATGATGACGCCTGGCATAGTCAGCCTCCTGACCTGACGCGGGAAGAGAGGACGGCTTCCCGTCTTCCAACGCGAACCGCAGCAGTTCCGCTGTATGGAAGGCCCGGCGGGTCGTCGCTTGCGCAATTTGCTCCCGACAACTAAAACCATCGGCGACAATCAGATCTTGGGGCCGCGCCCGTCTCACGGCGGGCAGCACCGCCAATTCCCCGATCTGCTGCGACACGTCGTAATGTTCGCGTTTGAAGCCGAAGGACCCGGCCATGCCGCAACAACCGGAATCGAGGATCTCCACGTCGCTCGCGGCTTCTTTGAGGACCTCACTCTCCGCCGTGAATCCCATCACCGCTTTGTGGTGACAATGTCCATGGACGAGGGTTTTTCGGTCGATGCGCGGAGGGCGCCAGTTCGGTCGATGACGGCGGAGGAACTCGCTCAACGTCATGGTCTGACCGGCAAGGCGTTTCGCGGCCTCATCATGCGGGAACAGGTTCGTGAGTTCGTCCCGAAACACGGCGACGCAGCTGGGTTCCAAGCCGACGACCGGTGTCCCTGCGCTGATGTCGTCGTGCAGCGCATCGAGGATTTGCCGCAGCTGCCGCTTGGCCAGATCCAGCATGCCGAAATCGTAGAGCGGCCGGCCGCAACAGAGCGGACGAGGGGGGATGCTGACGCGGCATCCCGCTGCTTCCAAGACTTCAACCGCCGCTTTGGCGGTACCGGGATAAAAATAGTTGTTGAACGTATCGGGCCAGAGAATGACCGACACATCGCCGTTCAGCCGTCCTCCCCGGCGGCGGAACCACTCGGTAAAGGTCGGCGAGGCAAAGGCCGGCATCCGCCGTTCGGCTGCAATGCCGCCCAGTGTCTTGACGATGGCGCTGATGCCGGGAGTCTGCGTGAGAAAATTTGCCACATCCGGCGCATAGGAGGCCAGCCGGCTCCACCAGTAAATCAACCCCATGGAATACGCATGAACCGGCCTCGGTCGCCCGGCATAATAATGCGACAGGAACTCCGCCTTGTATGTCGCCATGTCGACGTTCACGGGACAGTCGTGCTTGCAGCCTTTACAAGCCAGACACAGGTCCAATGATTCTTTGACATGCTCATCCCGCCAGCCCCCGGTTAACGGATCGCCCTGCAGCATCTCGAACAGGAGATGCGCGCGTCCACGGGTGGAGTGCATCTCTTCCCTCGTCACCCGGTAGCTCGGGCACATCGTGTTGCCCTGCTCGCGGCGGCATTCGCCGACTCCGACGCAGCGGATCGACGCCCGTGAGAAACTAAAATCGTCGGACGGAAACGAAAAATGCGTCGGCGGATCCGGAGGATGGTAGCTCGTGCCGAGGCGCAGATTCTCATCGACGCGGAGCGGTCGGACGATCTTGCCCGGATTCATTTTCCATTCGGGATCCCAAATGGATTTGAACTCCTCGAACGCCTGGATGAGCTCGGGGCCGAACATCCGGGGCAAAAGCTCGGCTTTGGACTGCCCGTCGCCGTGTTCTCCTGAAATTGATCCGCCGAATCCGACGACCAAATCCGCGGCATCGAATAAAAAGGAACGGAATTTTTTGATGCCGTCGGCGGTCTCCAAATCGAAGTCGATCCTCGTATGGACGCACCCCTGTCCGAAATGGCCGTAGAGCGAGCAGCCGTATCCATAGCGATCGAACAACTGCCGCAGGCCCCGGAGGTAATCGCCCAGCCGGTCCACCGGAACCGACGAATCTTCCCATCCCTCCCACGTCGGCGGCGCGCCTGGAACGTGCGCCGTTGCCCCGAGGCCGGACTTGCGGACGGTCCACAGGACATCCTCGGCCGGCGGATTGTCGAACAATTTCATACTCGGTGCCTGGTGCACGGCTCGAAGTCCGTCCATCATCCCTCTCGCGAGTCCGTCGGCCTCCTGCTTGGTCTCGCCACCGAACTCGACCAACAACCACCCGCGGCCGTGCGGGAGAAGTTTGACGTCCTTCGGATGAATGCGCATCTTCACCATGTCGCTCACGAGCCGATCATCCATGCCTTCCAAGCCGATCGGTTTGTAGCGCAGGATGTCGGGAATGTGGTCGCCCGCGCTGTAGACATCCGGATATCCCAATACGACCAACGAACGCACCGGCGGGCTCGGTACCAGACGTACCGTCGCTTCCAGCACCGTGACGCACGTGCTTTCGGAGCCCGTGAGGGCGCGGGCGACATTGAAGCCGTTTTCCGGGAGCAGTGCCGGAAGGTTATAGCCGGAGACCCGGCGTGCGATCGGCGGGAAGTGTTTTCGGATTTGGTCCCCGTACCGATCGCGCAGCGCACGGAGACGCCGATAGATCTCGGCGATCCGCCCGCCTCCGGCCAGCATGCGCTGATAGGTGTCCTCGTCGGCGGGCCCCACGGACATCCGAACGCCGTCGTACGTCAGAATCTCCAGCGACTCAACGTTGTCCGCCGTTTCTCCCGCCATCACCGAATGGACGCCGCAGCTGTTGTTGCCGATCATCCCGCCGAGCGTGCAGTGGTTGTGCGTCGACGGGTCCGGTCCGAACGTCAAATGATGCTGCTCGGCCGCATTCCGAAGATCGTCCAGCACGAGCCCAGGCTGGACTCGCGCCCGCTTGCGATCGGGATCCAGTTCAAGGATCTGATGGAGATACTTCGACCAATCCACGACGACCGCCACGTTGCAGCACTGACCACAGAGGCTCGTGCCGCCTCCGCGAGAGAGGATCGGCGCCCCATGACGGCGGGCGATCGCAACCGACCGCACGACGTCGTCGAGACTCCGCGGAATGACGACGCCGATGGGCACCTGGCGGTAGTTCGAGGCGTCCGTGGCATACAGCGCGCGGCTGCCCGGATCAAAACGCACTTCGCCTTCCAGCGCCGAGCGCAGTTCGCGCTCGAGCGTCGGTGCGTCGACCGCGTCGGGAGGCATTGACCGAGGGCCTGTCCGTCGGTGGTTAACCGTTAATTCTTCTGTCGCGATGAATTGTGCCATGATCCCTCACGCGGCATACCGTTGAGCATCTTGCCGTTTGAATTCCAGGCCGATCCCGGGACGCGACCGATCCGGATACAACACTCCGTTGACCGGTTCGATCGCGCCATTGAACAACATCTGCTCGATCCTGACGTGGTCATAGAAATATTCGATGTGCCGTACGGGCCGCGCTGCGCAACACGGGTGCATGTGGATGGCGGGCGCACAGTGGGCCGACATCGGAAGGGGTTCGGCGTCGCAGAGCGCGGCCGCCTTCAGAAACCCGGTGATCCCGCAGCATCTCGTGGCGTCGGCTTGCAGCACGTCGACCGCCTGCGCGTGCAGCATTCGCCGAAAATACAACGGGTCGTAGCCATACTCGCCGGCGGCAATCTCAATCGCCGAGGGCACGCGCTCACGCAAGAGATGCAACCCCTCGAGATCGTCGGAGGAGACCGGCTCCTCAAACCAGGTCACGCCTCGTTCTGCGGCAGCTTCGCCGACCCTCAGCGCTTCTTTCGTCGCGTAACCGCCGTTGGCGTCGATGAAGAGTTCCGGCCCATCACCGATCGCCCGGCGTACGGCGTCCATGCGCTTCACGTCTTGCGCGGCGTCCTGGCCGACTTTCATTTTCACGCGCGGAATGCCCTGCGCGACCCAACCGCCCAATTGGCCGGTCAGACGTTCGAGATCATAGGTGATGAAGCCGCCGCTGCCATACACTGGAACGCCGTCGCGGACGGATCCCAGCAACGTGACGAGCGGCAGATTGAGTAACCGGCCTTTCAGATCCCACAGCGCCGTGTCGACCGCCGAAATGCCCATCGCCACTGCGCCGGGGCGGCCGATATTCCGGACGGCGTGCAGCATCGCCCACCAGCAATCTTCGACCGACAGGGCGTCGTGTCCGACGACTACGTCGGCCAGCAGTTCCTTAACGACCGCCGCCGATCCGTAGCTGGCATAGCTATAGCCCAATCCAGATTGACCGCCGCCCGAGGCTTCGACGAGCAGCAGTAGCGTGTGGTGCCATTCGAGCGTGCCGTCGGATTCGGGCCCGTCCGTTGGGATGACATACGCGGAGACGTCAAGTCGCTTGATCGGTACCTGGATAGAGTGCGGGCGCTCGTACGGACTGTAGTGGCGCTGTTTGGTCGGAACGCGGATGGTGCCCATAGCTACTGAATTCCCGTCGCATACTCCGTACCACCGCGGCGGCTGTGTCACTAGAAGTGTGCGCGCGATTTTGCTCTGTGCGG
>DASUXH010000049.1:0-4396 GCA_036378015.1 Nitrospira sp.
CCCCAGGCCGGAATGATGGAGCGGGTGCTGCAGCAACTGAACGTCTTCCCGTTCCGCTGCCAGCTGTGCATGAACAAGTTTCGCGCCTTCCACCGCGAGAGCGGGAAAAATCTCCATCCTTTCGATCGCCGCCAATATAAACGTCTGCCGACCTCCATTCAGGCGCAGTTCATCGCCGACAACCGCGTGCAGTCAACCAATCGCGTGACCGACATCTCGATGGACGGATGTACCTTGCAGACCACCGGCCTGCCACGCGGGACGTTTGTCGGATTGGTGCTCAAGCCGGACCAGGGGGATGAGTCGATACGGGTCGAAACAGCGATGGTCTGCTCGGTCCATTCGACATCGGTTGGCCTGCGATTCCTAGAGATACCCCTTTCCGATCAACGCCGCCTGAGCCAGGTCGTGCTGGGCTTGTTGGTCAGCCAGGGGACTTCAGTCGTCAGCGCCTAGTCTTTTTCTTTCTCTTCGCCAGCACATTATCGATGAGACGGACGGATCCGAGGCGGATCGCCCCGAGAATAACCGCTTGTCGATCGATTTTCTCGAGCGGCTCCAGTGTGTCAGGATCGCAGATGGCCAGGTAGTCGGTGCGGATCGCCGGCTCCTCTCTCAGGACCTTCTCCATGCTGGCTTGTACCGCTTTCGCATCGGTCGCGCCGTGCTCGATTGTCCGTTGGCCTACGAGCAATGCCTGGTAAAACATCGGCGCAAGGCGGCGCTCTTCGGCTGTGAGGAACACATTGCGGGAGCTCATGGCCAGTCCGTCATGGTCCCTGACTGTCGGTCGAACGATGAGACGGATGTCCAAATTCAAATCCTTTGCAAGCTGCCGCACGACCGCACACTGCTGATAGTCTTTTTGCCCGAACCACGCGACGTCCGGCCGGACAATACCGAAGAGTTTCGTCACGACGGTCGCGACGCCGGCGAAATGATGCGGCCGCGATTCTCCTTCCCACCGGCGGGCGATAGACGGCACCGCGACGACCGTTTGGAATCCCTCGGGATACATTGCTTCGGCTGTCGGCTCGAAGCACACATCCACGCTTTCATTTCGGCAGAGCGTCCGGTCCTGTGAAAGGCGACGGGGGTAGGTGGCAAAATCTTCGCTCGGGCCGAACTGAGCAGGATTCACAAAGATACTGACCACAAGCGCGTCGCAATTGAGTCGCGCCTGCCGGATCAAGGTTCGATGGCCTTGGTGTAATGCCCCCATCGTCGGAACAAGCCCAATCACGACTCCCTCACGACGGAGGCGTTGGCTCCATGCGGTCATGGAGGACGGAGCGTGAATGGTTTTCATGAATCGAGACGAGGACTGCAAGCCGGTCGTGACCCGTATCTGGTCGATGGCTGAGGAAAGAGAAGCCGCACTTCCGTCGGGTCCGAGGCCTCTCCCAGCATCTGGTTCACGGAACGAAGGCGTGTTGGATGGACCACGAGCGGCGCCAACTCGCTTAAGGGCATCAGCACGAAGCGGCGTTGGTGCAGGCGGGGATGGGGAACCGTGAGCCCCGGTTCATCGATCACCCGATCGCCGTAGAAGAGGATGTCGAGGTCGATGGTTCTGGGACCCGAGCGGTGCTCTTCGTCACGGCCCAGAGACCGCTCGATCTCTCGAAGCAGCTCCAACAGACTCCGCGGAGCGATGTCGGTCTCGAGCTGAACGACTCCGTTCAGAAACCAGCCTTCACCGGGATCGACCTTGTCCTTTACCGGCTCTGTCTCGTACAGCAGCGACACACCCGTGACCTGCGAGTGCGGTAGAAGACTGAGGAGCGTCACTGCACGGTCACAGAAATCCACGCGGTCGCCGACATTCGAACCGAATCCGATGTAGACCGTCTCTTGTCCCATGTGTTCTGTGTGTTCCCGCAGAATCCGATCCCGGCTCTAAAATCCGGCCTTCTCGATCCGCTCGACCGCCTCCGCCAATCGCTCCTTCGACGTACAGACGGTCATCCTGACATACCCTTCGCCCGGTGCGCCGAATCCATTGCCCGGCGTGGTGACGATTCCCGCCTTCTCGAGGAGATGCGCGGTGAACGAGGCGGACGTGTACCCCTTTGGCACGGTCACCCAGACATAAAAGGCGGCGGGAGGCGCGTCCACTTCCAATCCCAGCCGCTTCAATCCGGGAATCAGTGTGTCGCGCCGTTCCTGATAGGTCTGTCGGATGGCATCGGTCACAGCGTCGTCCAAGCCAAGGGCGGTGATGCCGGCGGCCTGCACCGCTTCAAAGACGCCCGAATCCAGGTTACTCTTCACCTTGCCGAGCCCCGCCAGGACCTCTCTGTTGCCGACCGCGAACCCGAGCCGCCAACCGGTCATGTTGTACGTCTTCGACAGGGAATGGAACTCCACGCCGACGTCCTTCGCGCCCTCGACTTCCAGGAAGCTTGCCGGACGTTTGCGGTCGTAATAGATCTCCGAATAGGCGGCGTCATGACACACGATGACGTGATGCTCCTGCGCGAAGGCCACGACCTGCTTGAAGTACTCTTTCGTCATGACGACGGAGGTCGGATTGTTCGGTGAGTTCAGCCACATGAGCTTGGCTTTTCTCGCCGCCTCCTTGGGAATCGCCTTGAGGTCGGGCAAGAACCCGTTCTCCTTCGTGAGCGGCATGAGATGCGAGACGCCGCCGCAGAAGCTGGTGCCGACCGGGTACACCGGATAGCCCGGACTCGGGACGAGGACGATATCCCCGGGGTCGACGAACGCCAGATGGATATGACCGATGCCTTCCTTTGAGCCGATCAGCGTGAGCACCTCGTCGGCCGGATCCAGTTTGACCGCGAACCGGCGCTGATACCAATCGGCGACGGCCTTGCGGAACGACAGCATCCCTTCATATGACGGATACTGATGGTGCTTCGGATTCTTGGCGGCCTGGGCGAGGCTGTCGATGATAGGAGCGGGAGTCGGCAGATCGGGGTCGCCGATTCCCAGGTTGATGATATCGACGCCACGCGCAATGGCCGCCTGTTTCATCTTGTCGATGGCAGCAAATAGGTACGGCGGCAGAGTTCTGATGCGGGTCGCAACCTCGATGGGAAAACCGGCCATGATCGAGAGATCTCCTTTCTACAAAGGCACATTCGTCCAGCACAAGTCTTCTAGGCTACTTCAGGAATACGCCGGTAATCAACGTGAGAAACGCAGGGCATGCATCGTCGGCCGACAGATGCAGACCGTTTGCATTGACACCTTTAGGTAATCGCACTATCCTCTCCACGACTGTGAATGGCATCTTTTGGCATGGGCGCTACGCTTCGCGCGATTCAAGCCGACATCACGACATTGCGCGTCGATGCGATCGTGAACGCTGCAAATGCAGCGCTTCTTCCGGGCGGCGGAGTTTGTGGCGCGATTCATCGCGCAGCCGGCCCCGAATTGGCCGCTGAGTGCCGACTGCTGGGTGGCTGCGGCACCGGCGATGCAAAACTGACGAAGGGGCATCGTCTTCCGGCTCGCCACATCATTCATACCGTCGGGCCGGTGTGGCACGGCGGCCAACAAGGCGAACCGGAGCTTCTCGCATCGTGCTACCGACGCTGCCTTGAACTCGCCCACCAAAACGGAATCACGACCATAGCGTTCCCGAGCATCAGCACCGGAATCTATGGCTACCCTCTTGCCCAAGCCGCCAAGGTTGCCGTCGCTGCCACGCGCGAGCGCACGGCCGAATTGACCGGCATCCGCGAGGTGGTGTTTTGTTGTTTTTCGGGCGACGACTTGAAGGTCTACGAAGAGCTGCTTGACGAAGCGCAATGAATAGAGCGAAGAGGCTGACGATGAGATATCGAATCCTTTGTGTCGTGTGGCTTGCCGGTGCCCTTCTATCGGGTTGTGCAACAGAGAGCAAAGATGCGGCCAAGCGGGATGTCGCAGGCCCTTATCAAACCTGGGACGACGTGATCAAGCGGTGGGTCGGTGGACAAGTGTCCGACCTCGACGTTGAACTTGGACCGCCCAATCTTCATCCCCATCTGATGGAGGACGGGACGATTCAGATGGTCTGGGACTTCGGCATCGATCGCATGCCGGGTCAGGCGGACGCCTACAACCTCCTGCCTCTCTATGGCAGGGACGTGAACTGTCAGATCCATTTTTTTGCCGATCAGACCGGCAAGATTCTGAGGGGTGAACGCGTTGGATGCGAGTAGCGCCTCCAGATTGTTCTCGGAAGTCGGGTTCAGACCTCTTTAAGTTCTCTAGCCTCTCGACTCATCCTGCGCTACAATCCCGCTATGCAGATGCCCATCAAGGACGTGGAGGATCTCCGGTGGCTGCTGGGCCATACGGGCGGATTCCGCGGCGGTTATGTCACCGACGTGCAGATGTCGAAGCGCCGTCTCTTTGACGAGGGTTCGGGCCGGAACATCCT
>DASUXH010000050.1:0-4096 GCA_036378015.1 Nitrospira sp.
GGGCTAAAGCAGAGGAGGCATCATGGCGAACACCGTATCGGATCTTCTTGTCGACCGACTCGTGCACTGGGGTGTTCGCGTGATCTTTAGTTTGCCGGGCGACGGGATCAACGGCATTTTCGAAGCGCTGCGGGTCCGCAGCAAGGACATCCAACTCGTGCAGGTCCGCCACGAGGAAGCCGCCGCCTTTGCCGCTTGCGGCTACGCAAAATTTTCACGTCGCCTGGGGGTATGCCTTGCGACCTCAGGACCTGGTGGCATCCATCTTTTGAACGGGCTCTATGACGCCAAGTTCGACGGGCAGCCGGTCCTGGCGATCACGGGTCATACATTTCACGACCTCATTGGGACGCACTATCAACAAGACGTGGATTTAGACAAACTATTCATGGACGTCGCGGCCTATAGCGAGCGCGTGATGGGCCCGGAACATGTGTGCAATGTCGTTGATGAGGCCATCAAGACTGCCATTTCAAAGCGGACGGTCGCGCACATCACGATTCCCAAGGACATTCAGGAGTGGACGAGCAATGGCATGCGCTCGAAAGCGAATATCGCGCAGCACAGCGGCGATCTGTACATCGACCCCCTTCCATTGCCGCCGCGACGACAACTCCAGGATGCCGCTCGTGTCATCAACGAGGGATCTCGGGTCGCCATCCTTGCGGGACGCGGGTGTCTCACCGCACGGCAGGACGTGATTGCCTTGGCGGAAAAACTAGGCGCGCCGATCGTCAAACCGCTGCTTGGAAAGGCCGTTGTTCCTGATGACCATCCGTATACTACCGGTGGCGCCGGGTTGTTGGGGACGGCGCCTTCTCAAGAAGTCTTGCAGGAATGCGACACCTTGATCCTTGCGGGGACGAGCTTTCCGTATATGGAGTTCTATCCCAAGCCTGGAAAGGCGCGAGCCGTCCAGATCGATCTCGACCCGGCACGCATCGGCCTCCGCTATCCGGTGGAAGTCGGACTGATAGGACAGTGTTGGGATGTCATCCGGGCGCTGCTGCCGTTTGTGGAGCACAAGTCCAACCGGGACTTTTTGTCTCGAGCACAGGAAAAAATGCGCCGGTGGAACGAACTCATGGAGGAGCGCGGAAGCCGATCGGATCGGCCGCTAAAGCCTCAAGTCGTCGCACATCGGCTCAATGACTACTTGGCCGACGATGCCATCATCTGCTGTGACACCGGAACGATCACCACCTGGGCCGCCCGTCACATCAAAATCCGTGGCACGATGGAGTTCTCGGCATCTGGCACTCTAGCCACCATGGCCTGCGGATTGCCGTATGCCGTCGGCGCGGCCATGGCACATCCGGGACGGCAGGTCGTGGCCTTCATGGGGGACGGCGGGTTCACCATGTTGATGGGAGAACTTGCCACCATTGTGAAATATCAGCTGCCGATCAAGATTATCGTCATCAAAAACAACGTACTCGGCATGATCAAGTGGGAACAGATCGCAATGGAGGGGAATCCGCAATACGGCGTGCAATTACAGCCGATCGACTTCGCGGCCTTTGGACGGGCTTGCGGCGCCGCCGCGTACAGCGTGGATGACCCCGCGCTGGTTCCCGATGTCTTGCGGCAGGCGTTCCAATCTCCTGGCCCGGCCCTCATCGAGGCCACCGTGGATGCCGCCGAACCGCCGCTTCCCGGGAAAATTTCGATCGATCAAGCCTGGCAGTTTGCCAAAGCGATGGCGCGGGGGCAGAAGGACCGTTGGGAGATCATCAAAACCGTGGTCGAGGACAAAGTGCGTGAGGTGGTGTAACGAAGCGAGTCTCGGAATCACCGCTCAATCGCGAAATATTGTGAGAGGAGGGCTTGGAAATGGTAGGCCTTGGTCGAAAACGGTGGGCTATAGCAGAAGGCTATATTCCTTCGCGTAGCACGGGCCCGCAACCTCAGATGACGAGCCACGAAACCGTCTGTCTGCTAAATGCCGGGGAACAAGAGGCCGGAGTCTCGATCACGATTTTTTACTCAGATCGGCCTCCGGTGGGTCCATATTTAGTGGTTGTACCGCCTGCGCGTACGCGGCATCTACGCTTCAATGACCTGACCGATCCCGAGCCGATTCCACGTGATACCGATTTCGCTAGCGTCATCGAGGCAGACGTCCCGATTGTTGTGCAACATACTCGGCTCGATTCACGGCAGGCGGAAAATGCATTACTAAGCACCATTGCCTTTGCAGGTAACGAATAGGAAGGTTTGAGGCTGGCTATAACGAAAAGGCTGGACAGATGGAACGTGGGGAGATCGTCGGAACATAGTCGAAGAGTGCGTCGCATCAATGTGACGATGTAGGCTGGAATCGTCAGTCGGGACAACTATTTGGAAAGGAACATGCGATGCCTAGTAATAATAGAAGAGGCGCCGAGGTCGTCGTCGTCACGGGCGCTTCTGCCGGCGTTGGGAGGGGAATTGCCCGCGAGTTTGGGAAGCATGGTGCTTCGATAGGACTGCTCGCCCGAGGGCGTACAGGATTGGAAGCTGCCCGTCGTGAGATAGAGGCGGCCGGAGGCCGGGCAATGGTTATTCCGACTGACGTCTCTGACGCGGCGCAGGTGGAGCAGGCGGCTACCGCCGTGGAGCGAACATTTGGATCGATCGATGTGTGGGTCAACAATGCCATGGCCTCGGTCATTTCGCCCGCGCTCGAAATGACTCCGGAGGATTATCAGCGCGTGACGGAAGTGACCTATCTCGGATACGTCTATGGCACATTAGCCGCAGTCCGGCGAATGAGGCGGCGTAATCGCGGAGCAATCGTTCAAATCGGCTCGGCCTTGGCATACCGATCGATTCCTCTGCAATCCGCCTCCTGTGGCGCGAAGCATGCGATCCAGGGATTTACCGATTCACTTCGCTCAGAACTCATTCATGACGGCAGCCACATTCATATCACCACGCTTCAATTGCCTGCCGTGAATACACCGCAATTTTCGTGGATTAAATGCCGGATGCCTCATCAACCGCAGCCCGTGCCCCCGATCTATCAACCGGAAGTCATCGCTCGAGCTGCGTATTGGGCGGCGCACCACCGCCGCCGCGAGCTATGGATCGGTTGGTCCACCGTCAAAGCGATCATCGGCCAAAAATGTATTCCCGGACTGTTGGACCACTATTTGGCATGGATCGGCTACAGATCCCAACAAACGAACGAACCGTTGGAGCGGAACCGCCCCGACAATTTGAATAGCCCCTTGCCGGGAGACTATGGCGCCCATGGCGCATTTAATCGGAAGGCCCAGTCGTTGAGTATGCAGTCATGGATGAACACGCACAGAGACTGGCTTAGTCTTGCCGGTCTCGGCGCCGTCGCCTGGTACATGTTGGCACATTCGAAAATGCACCCGGTCTGGCATGAACGCGTGACGCCTCACGACCGCATGAATTGGGACAATACGGGGCGACCAATCCACACGGCGGCTTAGTCCATTGGTCTATGTTGAACCGCAGATCCTTTCTTCACTGGTCTCTTTGGTGGCCGCTGTCGGCGGTTCTGGGTGGTCCACTCACCGTCCGCACAGAGGAGGAGGGAAAGATGCAGTCGCGAGACAAGACCCTGACGAAGGGCCGGCCTACAGACGTCGAAAGCCTTGCCCAGGCTATTGTTATGAAAAAAGACAATCTGTTTTTCGTCGCACGTCCCGATGGTAATGTGCCAATGACGACGAACCATGGAATGGGTATTTACTATCACGATTGTCGATACCTAAACGGCTATGAACTCACGATAGGCGGCCAGCCTCCGGCTTCACTTTCTGCCTCAGCGGTTCTAGGGTCCGTTGGAATCTTTACGCTGACCAACCCCAAAATGGATCTCCGCGGGGGCACGACGCTCGAGAAGGAGGAACTGGGAATCACTTGGCATCGGCTGCTGGACAGCGACAGACCCGCGCTGCTGGATGAACTGCGGTTTCAGAACTTCACCCAGCAATCCGTTCAATTTTCCATCTCGCTCACCTTCAGGTCAGCGTTTGAAGATGTCTACATTGTGCGAGGCTTGGCCACTGAGCACTATGGCCATCTGAGAAAACCGCAGTGGCACGGTGAGGTGCTTACCATGCCCTATGAGGGCAAGGAC
>DASUXH010000051.1:0-3412 GCA_036378015.1 Nitrospira sp.
CAATCGACTGGCCTTTTTCATATTCCACCTTCGCGAACTCGACGATGAGGATGGCATTCTTGGCCGCCAAACCGATCAACATCACCAATCCGATTTGAGTGAACACGTCATTTTCGCTCGCCTGAGGCGCCACCAGCTTCAGCAGCCACAAAGCGCCGAAGGCGCCGAACACCGCAATAGGCGTCCCGAGTAACACGCTGAACGGGAGGCCCCAGCTTTCATACTGCGCAGCGAGGATCAAAAAGACGAAGAGGAGCGAAAAGCCAAAGATCACTGTCGCCGGGACGCCTTCCGATGCAACCTTCTCTTGAAAGGACATGCCCATGTAGTCGAGCCCCATCCCCTCCGGCATCGCGCTGGCGAATACTTCCTCCACGGCCTTCATCGCCTGTCCCGAACTGTACCCCGGCGCCGCCCCGGCGATCAGTTGCGCCGAACGGTACTCGTTATAGCGCATCGTGAACTCAGGACCGTGGAAGATGTCCATCGTCACCAATGCGGACAGCGGAACCATGTCGCCGTTTACATTGCGCACATAAAATTGGCCGACATTTTCCGCTTGCGTACGGAAATCGCCCTCTGCCTCCACATAGACCTGCCAGACACGTCCGAACCGATTGAAGAAGTTGACCATGACGCCGCCCATGAACGACTGCAGCGTCTGATAGACATCGGACAGGTTGACGCCTTGTTTCAGAACCTTGTCACGATCCACTCTCGCGAAGACTTGGGGCACTGCGGGAATAAACGTCGTATCCACTCTCGAGAGCTCCGGGCGCTTTCTCGCCTCCTCCATGAACTTCTGTGTGTTGTCGGCAAGAAATTGGATGTCTCGGCCCGACCGATCCTCCAGCACAAAGGACACACCGCCCGACGTGCCGACGCCGGGGATCGCAGGCGGCGGAAACAGGAAGGCTTTCGCTTCGGGAAGTTCGCCGAGACGCGCGTTCACGCTTTTGAAAATCGCCGCGAGCTGTTCATCCGGTTTCTTGCGTTCTTCCCACGGAGCCAGCGTCACGAAGAAAAATGCATTGTATGTCGTGCTGACCGTGCTCAAGAGACTGAATCCGACGACAGCCGAGGCATACTTGATGCCGGGCGTCGACTGCAGAATTGCCTCGATCTTCCTGCAGACTTCATCCGTGCGCTGGAGCGACGAGGCCTCCGGAAGTTGCACATTGAGATAGACATACCCTTGATCTTCCATCGGAAGAAAACCGCTCGGCAATTGCATACCGAGCCAGCCCGCGACAAGTGTGACAGCCAGGAGAAACAGCATGGAGCGCCCGGCTTTTCGGATGAGATGGCCGCAGATATTCACATACCCATCCGTCGCGCGCCCGAACCATTTGTTGAACCAGCCGAAGAACAGACCGAGCGGTCCTCGTGCCGGCGTTCTCGGCCGTAGAAGCAGAGCCGACAGGGCCGGGCTCAGGGTCAGCGCGTTGAAGGCCGAGATCACCACGGACAGCGCGATCGTCACCGCAAATTGTTGATAGAGACGTCCCGTGATGCCTGGGATGAACGCCGTCGGGACGAAGACTGCGGCCAGGATCAAGGCAATCGCGATCACGGGTCCTGAGACTTCTTCCATCGCTTTGAGGCTGGCGTCCTTCGGGGACATCCCGTGCTCGATGTGATGCTCGACCGCTTCGACGACCACAATGGCGTCGTCGACGACGAGGCCGATCGCCAGCACCAGGCCGAACAGCGAGAGAGTGTTGATGGAAAATCCGAGCAATGGGAATAGCGTAAACGTGCCGATTAACGAGACAGGCACCGCGAGCAGCGGAATCAGCGTGGCACGCCACCCCTGAAGGAAAATATAGACGACGATGATGACGAGGATCAGGGCTTCGAACAGCGTATGGACGATCTCGCTGATGCCTTCCCGCACCGCCTGGGTGGTATCGAGCGTGGTGACGTAGTCGAGATCGGCCGGGAACTGTGCCTTCATCTCCTCCATCAGCTTGGTCGCCGCGTCCATGGTTTGAATGGCGTTGGACCCTGGAAGCTGATAGATGGCGATCAGAGCGGCGGGTTTGCCGTTCATTCTGCCGATGATGTTGTACATCTGTGCGCCGAGCTCGATGCGGGCGACGTCCTTCAACCGGACCATCGATCCGTCCTGATTCGCTCGGATTACGATGTTCCCGAATTCCTCCTCCGACTCCAGACGGCCCTGGGCGCGCACACTATAGGTAAACTCCTGGCCGGGCGGCACCGGTTCGGCGCCCACCTGCCCTGCGGGATTCACCGTGTTTTGAGCCTTAATGGCGTTCGTGATCTCCGTGACGGTGATGCCGAGCTTGGCGAGATGGTCAGGCCGGACCCAGAAGCGCATCGCATATTGCCCGGCCCCGAAGATTTGAACCTGTCCGATCCCAGGCACACGGGTCATGGGATCGTTGATGTTCACGTAGCCGTAATTCGCGAGAAAGGTCGCGTCGTACGTGCCGTTCGGTGAGTAGAGTGAGAATAAGGCGAGAGGGCTGGTCGTCGCTTTCTTAATGGTGACGCCGAAATTCTTGACGTCGGCAGGCAGCTGGGACTCCGCCTGCGTATAGCGCATCTGGGCCAGGATCTGATCGTCATTGGGCCTCGTGTTGATATCGAAATCGACCCGCAGCGACATCTGGCCGTTATTCGCGTTCACGGAATACATGTAGATCATGTTGTCCACGCCGCTCATCAATTGCTCGATGGGAGTGGCAACCGATTTTTCGAGGGTGACGGCATCGGCTCCGACATAAGTGGCTTGTAATAAAATTTCCGGCGGCGCGATATTCGGAAACATCGCGATCGGTAGTTGCACCATCGCAATCACGCCGAGAATCACCATGATGATGGAAATCACCATGGCAACAATCGGCCGATTAATGAAAAATTTCGCCATACGATTGAAGGATTATGCGACAGGCAGTGGAAACGATCAGACCAGCGTCAACATTATCCGATTTTCTGTTCCGGCTGCTGCTCTTGGAACGGCTTGGGATCGACCGTCATGCCGGCTTTGATTTTTTGCAATCCCTCGACCACCACACGTTCGCCCGGCTTGAGTCCTTGGTTGATGATCCACAAACTGCCGGAGCGTTGGCCGACCTTGATCGGACGAATATCCACCTTGTTTTCGGGCGTCACGACGGCGACCTGGTGATTACCTTGCATTTCCGTCACCGCACGCTGCGGGATCAGAATCGCCTTTTCCTTGGTCTTGGTCACTACCCGCACTCGGGCGAATTGACCCGGTCTCAACAGATTGTT
Source organism: Nitrospira sp. (assembly GCA_036378015.1). GTDB lineage: Bacteria > Nitrospirota > Nitrospiria > Nitrospirales > Nitrospiraceae > Nitrospira_C. The sequence continues at coordinate 3,265 of DASUXH010000051.1, forward strand.
GGGATTGGGAAACAGCGCCGCCACGCGAATCGTACCGGTCTTTTGATCGACTTGCCGGTCGACAAGATAAAATTGCCCTTTGTGCGGATACAGCTTCTCCCCGCCCAAGACGAGTTCGAGGTTTGCGAGGCTGTATTCTTTCCCCTCT
>DASUXH010000052.1:0-7860 GCA_036378015.1 Nitrospira sp.
AGCCGCTGGCCTCCGGCGCATCGAAAGCCGCTCTGCAACGGAACCGCCGCATCGAACTGCGAGTGCTCGAGACGGATACGCGATGATCGCTTTGGCGCTGCAAATGGTCGTCTGCCTTCTCGTAGCCGCTGCCATCGGCGCGGCGGTCGGCTGGCTGCTTCGGCAGCGTTCGGTTGAGTCGCATGACCATCGGCTCGACGAATTCGAGACGGAGTTGCGGGTCAAGGGCCACGCGCTCGATGCGGCGATTTACGAGCTGAAAGTGAAAACGTCGGCCGTCATGGCGCTCGAATCCAAGGTGTCCTCCCTCGAAAGCCTCGGCCGTTCCACGCAAGAGGAACTGGCCTCCAAACAGGACCGGATCGACTGCCTGCAGCACGAACTCAAGGAGAGTCAGGCGAGCAGTCAGGCGTCGCAATCGGAATTTCAGATGCAGGTTGAACGGGTGACCGACCTAGAGACGACCTTGGCGGCGTATGCCAATGAAGTCCGTCAGGCCAATGCCGCCCGCAGCAACGCCCAGCAGGAGCTGGCCGAGAAGGATCAAGAAATTGCGGAGTTACACCAGCAGTTGCTCGAAACCGACAAACGGCGCGACGACGTCGAACGGCTTCGTACGAAGCTCGAGGAATTAGAACCGGCGCAGGGCCGTGTGCACTGGCTCGAAGTCCAACTCAGCGAAAGGGAAGCCCATCACCGCCATCGTGTCACCAAACTCGAAGAAGACCTCGGCACGCGGGACCGCCGGCTCGCCGAGCAGGCGGAGCAGACGCGCCTGCTGGTCGAACGGGATGTTCGCATTGCGACGCTCGAACAGCGCCTTGCCCAGCTGCACGCGTTGCAAGCGGAGCTGGCCGGCCAGGCGAAGATCATGGGCGATCAGGAAGAAGAAATTTCCCGCTTGCGCAAACGGCTCGGAGAGGTTCGCGCGGCGTTGCGCGTGCGGGATGACGGAGGGTCCGTGTTCGCACCGCCCAATGGTCCAGCCAATCAACTCACCCTGCAGATTCCCACGTCCAAGGCATCTCCCGGACCGCGGAGAGACGACCTGAAAAAAATCCAGGGCATCGGCCCGGCGATCGAACGCGCCCTCAATAAGATGGGCACGTTCACCTATGTGCAGATCGCCAGATGGAAACCCAGCGACATCTCCCGCGTGGCGAAGAAGCTCGACAGCCTGCCGGGGCGCGTCAAGCCCGACCATTGGATTGCGGGCGCAAAGAAGCAGCATCGGGAGAAATACGGCGAAAAACTCTAGTCGCTCTTGCCGAATCTCTGCGTTGACTTGCCGTTGCCGCGCACCTAGAATCCGGTCCCATGCCCGCTTCGTTCGTTCACCTGCATTTGCATACCCAGTTCAGTCTCCTCGACGGCGCCAATCAGATTGAACCTTTGGTTCGACAGATCAAACAGTTTGGCCAGCCGGCCGTCGCGATTACCGATCATGGCAACATGTTCGGCGCTATCGACTTCTATCGTAAAGCGAAGGACATCGGCGTCAAGCCCATCATCGGATGCGAAGCGTACATGGCGCTGGGCAGCCGCCATGCGAAGAAGGACAGCGGCCTCGCGCACAATGACTATTATCACCTGATCCTCCTGGCCAGAAATCTGACGGGCTATCAAAACCTGATCAAGCTTGTCAGTAAAGCATATCTTGAAGGGTTTTATTACAAGCCACGGATGGACAAGGAGATTCTCAAAGAACATCATGAGGGCTTAATCGCGTTGTCCGGCTGTCTCAGCGGAGAGATCCCCTATCTCATCGGACAAAAGGACATGGCTGGCGCCCTCGCAGTCGCGGGGGAATTTCAGGAACTCTTCGGCAAGGACCACTTCTATCTTGAAGTGCAGGCGAACGGTCTGGACCATCAACGGATCGCAAACGCCGGTCTCATGGAAATCCATAAGAAACTCGGCATTCCGCTCGCCGGCACCAATGACTGCCACTATCTCAAGAAGGAGGATGCCCGGCCGCATGAGCTGATGCTATGCCTGCAGACGGGCAAGACGCTGAGCGATCCCGCCCGGATGAAGTTTGACACGGACCAGCTCTATGTGAAATCGACCGAAGAAATCGCGGCGGCGTTCGGCGAATTCCCCGGGGCCGTCGCCAACACCTGTCGGATCGCCGATCAGTGCGAGTTGGAGTTGGCGCTCAACAAAACGCACCTTCCTCAGTACAAAGCGCCGGAAAACTATACGCGCGAGTCCTACGTCGAGCACCTGGCGGTCGAAGGCCTGAAAACCCGCTTGATCGAGCGTCCGAGTACGATTCCCGCTGCAGTCTATGAACAACGACTGCGCGAAGAGTTGACGGTCATCTGCTCGATGGGTTTCGCCGGCTATTTCCTGATCGTTTGGGACATCATCCGATTCGCGCGCTCCCGCGGCATTCCCGTCGGGCCGGGACGTGGATCCGCGGCGGGCAGCCTCGTGGCCTATGCGCTGCGCATCACCGATCTCGATCCGCTCGTCTACACGTTGCTGTTCGAGCGGTTCCTGAATCCCGAACGGATCTCGCTCCCCGATATCGACATGGACTTCTGCATGGATCGCCGCGGCGAGGTCCTGAACTACGTCGTGGAGAAATATGGATCGGATCACGTCGCCCAGATCATCACTTTCGGAACGCTCGGGGCCAAGGCCGCCATTCGCGACGTTGGACGCGTGCTCGAGATGCCTTACGCGGACGCCGATAAAGTCGCCAAACTGGTCCCCAACCAGCTGAACATCACGCTCGAGCAGGCGCTCGAAACCGAGCCTCGGCTGCGGGAGCTCGTCGACACGGATGCAAAGGTCCGCGAGCTGATGGCCATCGCCCGCTCGCTCGAAGGCCTCGCACGCCATGCGTCCACGCATGCGGCCGGCGTCGTGATCTCCGAAGGCCCGTTGACGGATCACGTGCCGCTCTATAAAGGGGCCAACGACGAAATCGTCACCCAATACTCGATGGGCGACGTCGAAAAAATCGGCTTGGTGAAATTCGATTTCCTGGGTCTGAAGACGCTCACCATGATCCGGCGGGCCGAAACGCTCATCAACGAAGGCCGCCCGGAGCAGCCGCCGTTCGCCGTCGACCGCCTGTCATTCGACGACCCGAAAACCTTCGCGCTCCTCTCGTCCGGGAAAACCACCGGCATTTTCCAGCTCGAAAGCTCGGGCATGCGTGATTTGCTGACCGGATTCAAACCGGACCGTTTCGAAGACATCATCGCCATCATCGCCCTCTATCGCCCGGGCCCGATGGATCTGATCCCGGATTTCATCAAGCGAAAGCAGGGCAAAGTGCCGATCGTCTATGAGCTGCCGGAACTGGAGCCGATCCTCAAAGACACCTATGGAGTCATCGTCTACCAGGAACAGGTCATGGCGATTGCGAACACGGTGGCCGGTTTTTCGCTCGGCCAAGCGGATATTCTCCGGCGCGCCATGGGCAAGAAGAAGCCGGAAGAAATGGAAAAACTGCGCGCCAAGTTCGTGGAAGGCGCGCGACAGAAAAAGATCGCCGAAAAGAAAGCCGAGAAACTGTATGAATTGATCCAGAAATTTGCCGGCTACGGCTTCAACAAGTCGCATGCGGCGGCCTATGCCGTCGTGTGCTATCACACAGGCTATCTCAAGGCGCATTACCCGACCGAGTTCATGGCGGCGCTCATGACCAGCGACATGGGCAATCAAGACAAGATCGTGGGCTACTTCACCGAATGCCGCGATCTCGGCATCAAGGTACTCGGGCCCGACGTCAATGAAAGCCGGAAAAATTTCGCCGTCGTCGACGAGGCAATCCGGTTCGGCCTGGCCGCGATCAAAAACGTCGGCGAAGGCGCGGTGGACTCGGTCCTGACCATCCGCAACGACAGCGGGCGCTTCACGTCGTTCTTCGATTTCTGCCGGCGGGTCGATCTGCATAAGGTCAACAAACGCATGTTGGAAGGGTTGATCAAGGCCGGCGCCTTCGATTCCCTGGGCGCGAAACGCTCACAGCTCATGGCCATGCTCGATCACGCCATCGAGGACGGCACGGCCGCGCAACGGGAACGCGAACTGGGGCAGACCAGCATCTTCGGGGAAGATCTCAATGGCAGCGGCGCGACGCACGCGCACGTGGAGCCGCCCCTGCCCAATCTTCCGGAATGGGATCAGGCCCAGCAGCTGAAATATGAACGTGAACTCACCGGCTTCTACATTACGGCGCATCCGCTGGCGCGCTACGAAGCAACGATCCATGCTCTCGCCTCGGCCACGACCGCCGGCATCACGGAGCTGTCCGACGGCAAAGAAGTGCGCCTGTGCGGCATCATTGCAACCGTCAAATCCATGCTCACGAAAAAGGGCGATCGGATGGCGTATGTCACGCTTGAAGATCTCCAGGGCACAGTCGAGGTCATCGTGTTCCCCGACCTGTTCAAGACGGTCGGCGATCTGCTCGCTCCGGAGCGTCTGATTCGGATCACGGGCACGATCGATCGCGGAGACAAAGGCACGAAGATCCGCGGCACCAAAATCGAACCCTTGGCCGACGTGCAGACCCAGACCATCAAACGCATTCATATCCGGCTGCCGGCGAACCCCGACGTCAAAGAGCGATTGCCACGCTTGCTGGATGTCTTCAAGCGGCATCCGGGCACCACGGCGGTTTCCCTCACGTTTCTCACGGAGAGCGCGCTCGAAGCAGAAACGGCCCCTCTACCCCATCTAACCGTAAGTGCCACCGAACACTTCGTCGCGGATGTTGAAGAAGTGCTAGGCAAAGGGACCCTTTCTCTGGTATCGTGATCCACCGATTAAGGAGCTGGAGACCATCTCGATGCGCGATTACCTTGAGTTCGAAAAGCCGCTCCGCGAAGTCGAAGAAAAGATCGAGAAACTCGCGGCTACGGCGAATGGAAAGGCCAGCGTCCAAGATGAAATTCGCAAGTTGCGCATGAAGCTGGCGCAGCTGGAGCACGAACTGTACGGCAAACTGACCCCCTGGCAGCGAACCCAACTCGCCCGGCATCCCCAACGCCCCAGCACCCTCGACTATATCGGTGAGATTTTCCGCGACTTTCTCGAATTTCACGGCGACCGGTCCTTCGGTGACGACCGAGCCATTGTCGGCGGCTTTGCCCGCCTCAACGATCGGTCGGTCATGATCATCGGCCACCAAAAAGGTAAGACTCTCAAAGAACGCATGCAGCGAAACTTCGGGATGCCTAACCCGGAAGGCTACCGGAAGGCCTTGCGCTTGATGAAGATGGCGGAGAAATTCGGCCGGCCTATTGTGACCTTCATCGACACCCCCGGCGCCTACCCTGGCATCGGCGCCGAAGAGCGCGGTCAGGCCGAAGCGATCGCCAGAAATTTGTACGCGATGTCGCGGCTCACCGTGCCGATCATTTCGATCGTCATCGGAGAAGGCGGTAGCGGAGGCGCGCTGGCCCTCGGAGTGTCGGACCGGATCCTCATGCTCGAGCATGGCGTCTATTCCGTGATCTCTCCGGAAGGCTGTGCGGCAATTCTCTGGGATGATCCCGGCAAAGTGCCGGACGCCGCCGCGGCCTTGAAGATGACCGCCCAGGACTTGGTCGACCTGCACATCGTGGATGAAGTTATTCCTGAACCGCTCGGCGGCGCGCATCGAGAACCGCGAAGCGTCACGGATCGGGTCGCCAAGGCGCTGACCAACCAACTGTTTCAACTCACTGATCTTCCCCTCGACCACTTGCTTGCCCAACGCGACCAGAAGTACCGCCGTATGGGCGCCGTGAGCGGCCTCGCCTCTAACGCGAACTGACAGCCTGTCCCTGCCACAACAATTTCGACTTCCGATCGCTCCCCTGCATCTGCCCGACATCTGGAGGAAAACGGCGATCTCGTTGACACGCGGTCTCAGCCTGTTATGATCGGACTGACAGTTCATAAGATCTGCCTCTCTTCCTTCTCCGGTGGTTGCCACCATTTGTCCAGGAACCGCGGATGGAACAGCGAAAATTTCAGCGATTCTCGACCAACTCCCATGTCGTGTTTTCAAGTGAAACCGTCAAGGAGGAAGGACGTTTGGAGAATCTTTCGGGCGGTGGCGCCGCCGTCCTCACCGAGCTCGCCATTGCCCGAGGAGAGTATCTCGGACTGAAGATCACGTGCCCGAGTGAGCCGGCCGCGATCGACGTGGATCTGGCGCCGGTCCGCTGGGTTAAAGAAGGCAGTTTCGGAGTGGAGTTTATCAGGATCTCGCCGGATGCTCAGCAGCGACTCAAGACATATCTCGATACGTTAGAAGACGGCTCCTCGAAAGCCGCCTAGGCATTCCTCAGGCCTTTCTCGAACCCTGGCGATTCCCCTGTCCTCTCGTCGCAAGGAAACACGTTGCCGTGTGGTCATTGACCATGCCCACCGCTTGCATGAAGGCGTACATGATCGTGCTGCCGACGAACCGAAAGCCCCGCTCTTTGAGATCCTTCGATAGTTGGTCGCTTTCCCGGCTGCTTGGAGGAATGTCGGCGTCGCGCTTCCACGCGTTCACGATCGGCGTGCCTCCTACAAATTTCCAGACATAGGCATCAAACGATCCAAAGGTCTGTCGAACCGCGAGGAACGCCCGGGCATTGGTCACCGCCGCGTCGATTTTCAACCGGTTCCGGATGATTCTCGTATCGCGTAGCAGGACGCGCTTCTTCATCTGGTCAAATTTTGCAATTTTGACCGGATCGAAGCCGGCAAAGGCCTGACGATAGCCTTCACGCCGTCGCAAGATCGTCTCCCAGCTCAATCCTGCCTGCGCCCCTTCCAACAATAACATCTCAAACAGCCGCCGATCATCATGCACGGGCCTTCCCCATTCAGTGTCGTGATAGCGCCTCATATGAGAAGTGGCTCCTGCCCACCCGCATCGTTGTTTCCGAAGGCTCAAATCCGAACGATCCGCCATGGGAATCGATTGTAAGTTGTCAGCGCTCGCAACTCAACGACTGGGGTGGTGATGCGCGTTCCCTCGCGGGTTTCCTAGGCGGACATCGCGAGCCAGGGTTTCCGGTCAAAGACAAGTTGTCCCGCTGGCGCAGGGTCCTTTCCCTTCGACGACTGCATGAGAACCACCCGCTGTTCCTTGCCATGTAGGGAAGTTGTTGTTGTTGTTCATGGAGATGCTCGGTGACATATGCGTCTCCTTCATCGGTACGGTATGTGCTTTGCGAGCAATAGTTCTGACACGCACGGGCAGTCTCATAATGATAAGGAGGGTCACATGAAATCGACTACATTGCAGGTCTGCATGGCCATGTTTCTGCTTGCCGGCTGCAGCCACACGATTCCGCAAAGCGCGACCAAACCGCAGGCGCCGCCTCAATTGGGAAAGACGCCTCCCGTGATCCAGCCACTCAGCGCCGGGCACAAACAGACGCAGGCCCCGGAATCGCTCTTGCCGGTGACGCTGACTGCCGACCTCACCCCGCTGGAGAAATCGATTAAATCTGCGATACCCGAACGCTTCACCGAAGAACACCATCCGCTCAGCAGCGACTATCGCTGGCGGTTTATCCGGGACGGGGAACCACAAGTACAAATTCAGGATGGGTTGGTGAAGTACAACGCAACGTACCGCGGAGACATCGAATCCACGGCAGCTCGTGCCTGCCGGCTGGATCCGCTGTACACAATGCTGGAGGGAACGGGACGCCTCGTGTTCCGGGAACAGGACCAAGGACTGCTGGTGACGATGAGCGATCCCCAGACCTCCTTCAGCCTGAAGCCGGACAGCGATACCAAGTGCAACATGTTCAATATGCCGGTACAGGACCAGCTGGCGGAACTCTTCAAACAGGAGGAGTTGAGGCAGCAGGTGGCACGGTCGGTCGAAGAGGCGGGCTACCTCATCCC
>DASUXH010000053.1:0-9571 GCA_036378015.1 Nitrospira sp.
CGACCAGACCACCATTGTGAAAATCGTCAAAGGGATTTATACCGCGGAGGATCCAAACGGATCGAGAATGTCCGCCGCTGGCAGCAAGCCGATGAGAGTATTCAGCGATGAGGATGCGGAGTTTCTGGCTCCCCTGCTCGCACAAGGCTTATCGAAAGCGAAACCCGAACAGCTAGTCGTGTTTCGCGTGTCCTCATCGGCAGGGTCAGGCTCTGAACCCACGGCGGGCAGCATCTACGTGCAACAGGGTGCCGTTCATTTCACAATTTCAAAAGGAGTGGGAGCTACGGCGTTCGTACCGGAATCGGCGGCCCGAGCCCAGCAGGCGGCACCCTATCTCGCAGGTGGGAAGAGCGGCGCCACTACGCAGGTCATCGACTACCATGCTCTTGTGAAAGCGCCGATGCCGGCGTCCATGCCCGTAGCAAAAGCGACTTCAAGCCAGACCGGCAATGACAGAATGCCGGTGTCCGCCATAGCGGCGACGACCGAAGGTGAGGGGCCGGCGGAAATGCAAGTGCAGCTTGATCGAGCCAAGGGCATGCTCGCCAAGAAGGATACGGAGATCAAGGTGCTGCGCAAAGAGTCGGATTGGATGAAACGGACATTGCGCGAGCGCGACGAGGAGATCAAAGCGCTGAAGGCGACCGTCAAGGTCCCGCCCAAGAAGAAAAAGGCGGAGGCCCGCCCCACCCTGAAGCCTGCCGCGCCCGTTAGCGGCTCATCCTACGTCGACGAGTTCAGGCTGCAGTAAGACGACCTCGCGGGAGAGGGGCTGCCGGAAGTTCATTCGGCAGTAGCATGCATATGTGACATACGTATCCTGCAGGCAGTACTGCGCGAGCTCGAGTCCCTTTCCCTGCCCCCACATCGCCGCTACCTGATCTCCACTCCCCGATTTGGTTTCCACGTTCAATGCTCGAGCCAAGACGTCGAGTTTGATCCATCCACGAGAGTCCCAATTGCTCCAAATCGCCATCGTGTCATACACCGGTTCCATTCGAAACTTGGCCAGATTAATATCCAGACTGGGCTTGACCTGATGGATGATTGAGCGTTTTCTGAGGAAGGGCAGATCAAATCCCAAGCCGTTATGCGTAATGAACAATGACGGCTTGTCCTGTGCGAGACGACTCCAGAATTGACGAAGCAACTCCCGCTCGTTGCCGCCATACCACGCGCCGGCGCCGCGAGGCTCCATCTGGTCGGAGAATTCTAAGAGGCCGATGCAGACGATTGAGCTATAGGTTCCATCGAAGGCCGCTTTGGCGTATTGCTCGTTCTCCGCCTGACGCTCGGCCTCGGCTTCTCCCGCCGCGAAGAGATCGAATGGCGGTGATTTTTCCTCAACAGGCGGGCATTTCCCCCCCAAGCGAAGCCAATCCTCGCGTGTGCACTGGATGGTTTCGATATCGAGGACGACCTTCATCGGCCAAAGCTCTCCGTATCTCGCTGCAGTGCTTCTATGATTGGTCGATCGGCCGGGGGAAACTGGTACTGCCCCATTTCCGACGGATAGACCCATCTGATTTCGGCGCAATCGAGCGGCGTTGCCCGCCCTTCTCCGATGGTGCAACGAAAAAAATGCAACTCGACGGTTTTTTCCGGATACTCGTGCCGGATGATTTGAAAGGGAACAGGAATCTCGATACGAATGCTCAACTCTTCGTAGAGTTCCCGCTGCAAGCATTCTTCCAAACTTTCTCCCTGTTCGCGTTTCCCGCCTGGAAATTCCCACAGACCGGCGAGATGCACGCCTGTGCGACGTTTGGCGATGAGATAACGTCCATCAATGCAGATTAAGCCGGCCGCTACTTCGACGACTTTCGCCATATATTCGTTCGGTGGCCTCCAAACGGAAATGTTTTGCAGATTGGCGTCATCGGGCATGCCTGACATCCAGGGGTCCGCGCCGTGCAACGGATGGCCCCGAAGTCCATCAGCGCCTGATTAAAATCGTATGCTTTGCCCCGGGGAATGAGACTTTCCGCCAGCCGCCATAACCTCACCGTATGCTTCTTTGGGTCCCCCTTCGCGATGAAAACTCGGTACAGCACGCGCATGACATTCGTATCGAGAATTGGGGCATCTTCGTTGAAGGCAAACGACCGAATGGCGCCCGCGGTATAGCGTCCAATACCCTTGAACGACAACAGTTCGTCGTGGTCGCTGGGCAATTTGCCTGCGTAACGCTCGACCGTCTCGCACGCAATACTATGGAGCCGTTCGGGCCGGATGTTGTATCCCAATGGATACCAGAGTTTCTTAACGTCTTTCACGGGTGCCGAGGCCAATGTTTCGAAACTCGGATAGCGATCCAGGAATTGGTGGTATTTTGGGATGACGCGATCCACCTGAGTCTGCTGGAGCATGACCTCTGAGACGAGAATGTGGTAGGGATTGGAAGTTTTTCGCCAAGGCAAGTCCCGCCCAAAGCTCGCGTACCACTTCAATAACCGCTGCTGGAATCGGCGTTTGAGCGGAGCGGCCGGCCAGGAACGCCGCCGCAGAAATTTGGCTGTACTGGAAACTGACGTGGTCGGGGAAGTCATGAGAATTCGTGTTGCTTGGGGCGGCATTGTAGGATTCCGGAAGGACAAAAGCAAACGCTTCACGCGACCTGGCGAAACGGAAAATGACGTGGTATCGTGTAAAGTGTCTTACAAGGAGGTGATCCCATGATCACTCAACCTGCGACATCCCGCCATACTGTTCTGCACCGATTGTTATTGCTCGGCCTAGCGATGTGTGGAACGACTTTGAGCGGCTTTTCTGCCGAAGCCGCAGCCCCCAATGTGCCTTGGGAATGCTCAAACTATACAGACGAGGCGCAGACCCGCTGTCTGAACGCCTTCATTGATCGCCAACAGGAGCAAATCGGACAGCTTGAGGGCCGGCTACAGGCTCAGCAAGAAGTGGTAGGAGAGTTGAGGGGTCAGGTAGACCGCCAGGCTGCGGCCCAAGCGCAACTTCAACAGCATCTGTCTCAACCGCCCGTATCACCTACAGTCGTCCCTCAACCCTATGTGTATCCATACTCCTATGCCTATCCTGCTTACCCTCCTGTCGGCATTGGATTGTATCTTGGACGACCCTGGGGCGTGCCAGGCTTTTACGGTTACTATGGCCCCTACTGGGGGCCACGATTCTTCCACCGGCACTATGGTGGTCACCGTTGGTAGCCGAGCGGTAACTCACCAGTCAGCCCCCAATCGGTTGACGATCACTTCTTGTACCACGGCGAACTTGCCTAATGTGCAGAGGTACAGGGCTGTTTCCGCGATATCGAAGGGGCTGATTTTTTCGGTGCGCAATATTTCCTCCGGCGTCGCATCAACCAATTCATCCGCTACGCCTCCAGGACAGATGGCGGAGGCCTTGATGTTGAAGGCTCGTCCTTCATCAGCCAATGCTTTTGTCAGCGCCATCACTCCATGCTTGGAGGCGCTGTAGACTCCCGTCCCGGCCCAAGCTTGGACGCCGGCTACGCTGGACATATTGATGATGATCCCGCCCCCGTGAGCTTTCATATGCTTGAAGGCCGCCCTGGAGCAGAAAAATAGACCGCGTAAATTCACGTTCATCACTTCGTCGAAGGCCTGTGTCGTGGTTTCCGCGATCCTTCTCCCCCCGAAGATGCCGGCGTTGTTGACCGCAATGTCCACGTGGCCACACTGCTGCACTGCCTTGTCGTAAAGCGCGCCAACCTGGGCTTCGTGACTAATATCAGTCACAATGACGAAGGCCTCCCCGCCCTTGCGGCAGATCTGCTTGGCTGTCTCCTCGCAGAGAGCCTTGCGTCTCGCAACGACGACGACTTTTGCGCCCTCCTCGCCGAAGCGTAAAGCGACGGCCTTTCCAATCCCGCTGCTACTGCCTGTGACGACGGCAACTTTGCCGGCCAAACGCTGCATTTCAGTCCTCTTTCAGTGAAACATCCGGTTTTCTTTGACAAATTGGGTGGACACTCGTAGCCTCATACTGGAGAGGAATTCGTAAGAGTTTGGCCAGTAAGCGTATTCAGGATCCGTCTCTGCACGGCGATGGACAAACGCCAAAATGAACGATACATCGTCGAGGTGCCCGCACGGTTCACCGGGGACTGTGCCGGCTCGGGAATCGTATACAACCTGTGCATGGGAGGTTGCAAGATCGTGACGGATCGGCCGCTGACAGTCGGCGAAATGGTCGCCCTCTCGCTCGATATTCCCAGGAAGACATCGCCGATCACCGTTCGTGTGGCGACCGTGCGGTGGATGCTGGAACACGAATTCGGCATCGAATTTCTGGGCATGGAGGAAGTTCACAGGGGCCGTCTGGCCCGTTTTCTGCAAGGTCTGGCAACAGCAGCCGCCTGAAGCATATCGTAGAAGGAACTCACCGTGGTCACTCGCAAGCACCGTCGTTTTGTAGTCAGCATGTCCAGCGTCCTGGTTCAGCGCGACCAGTTTCGGCACAAAGGCTCCATCCGTGACCTTTCAGCAAAAGGGTGCCGGGTCGAAAGCATGATCACGCCCTTCACAGGCATGCAGGTGACGCTGCTCCTCCAACTCCCGGGAGAATCAGTCCCACTCAAAATTGAGAATGCCGCGATACGCTGGTGCGGGGCTCAGGGTATTGGCATGGAATTCCTCGTCGTCGCAGAACCTGAGCAGGCCAGGCTGGGCCGATTCATCCAACAATTGGAAAAGACCGTCCCTCTGACCTAGGCGCTTGGTTTGCATTTCGCAGCCGCCCTCCGTATTCTTTTCCTGACATGGATCTCTCCTCGCTGACGCTTGAACAATTGAAGCAATTGATCCAAGGGCTGGTCGATGACCGCCTGCGTGAGTTGATCGGCGATCCCGACTTGGGATTGGAGATTGGCGAAGCGCTACGCGCCAGACTCAAAGCGTCTCTCGCGAAAGGCGAGCGCTTGTCCGGCGAGGATCTGGCTGAAAAACTCGGGCTGCGTTGGTAAATCCGATGCCTTGGTATCGGCTGACGTTCAAAGCGGGCGTCGTTCAAGACCTGACTGACGCCGGTCTGCCGGTGGCCCAACGGCTTCTTGATAAGACCAAATGGATTGCATCTAACGTTGAAAATCTTCGCCACGAGCCGCTGCGTGATCTGCCGGGATTACACAAGTATGCGGTGGCCGACTGGCGTATTTTCTATGCGATTGACCGGGCAGAGGGCCTGGTGGACATCCACGCCGTCATCCATAAAAGCGCCATGAAGCGATGATCTAAATGAGGCGATCGGGCAGATCAGCGACGTGCAAGCGGAACATCCCACGGGTGAGATCTTCCACATATCGGCGCAGAGCGTCTTTCACGACCGGGAAGGCGATGTCGGCCCAGGGAATGTCCTGCCGCTCAAACAATCGTACGTCGAGGCTTTCCGCCCCAGCCTCGAATGCTTCCGCATCCAATTGGCCGATGAACGTTAGGTAGACCTGGCCGATATGGGGAAGGCTGAGCACCGAGTGCAACCTCGTAATGGTCACCTGCGCTCCGGCTTCCTCCAGTGTTTCTCTCCTGGCAGCTTCCTCGGTTCCCTCGCCGATTTCCATGAATCCGGCTGGATAAGTCCAAAGACCGGACTTGGGTTCGATCGCCCGACGGCACAGCAGGATTTGTCCCTTCCATTCCGGGATGCATCCTGCCACGATCTTCGGGTTATGGTAATGAATAACCTGGCACGAATCGCAGACGAACCGCGGAAGATTGTCGCCTTGAGGGACCTTCTTCGAAACGGATTTCCCGCATTCGCCGCAAAACTTCATGGCCGTCATGCCGGTGGAAAAACCTCAGCGCATGGATAGCACAAAACACCGATTTTTTGCACCCTGTCCACGCGGGTTGGAACAGGTATTGGATCAGGAGCTTCGCGCGCTGGGAATCCCTCTGACAGTGGCCATGGCAGGAGGCGTTCGGTTCGATGCACCCTGGGCGACAATGTACTGGGTCAATCTTTGGAGCCATGTCGCCAGCAGGGTGCTCTGGGAGGTCGGTCATCGACCATATCGCACCGAGGATGACGTCTATCGCGTGACCTACGAGCTGGCGTGGCCCGACTGGTTCACTTCTTCCAACACCATAAAAGTCAGGACGACTGCCCATCGGTGCTCACTTCCGAGTCTGGACTTTCTGACGCTCCGCATTAAAGACGCCATTTGCGACAAGTTTGTTGCGGCAATAGGGAAGAGGCCGACGGTAGATACGAGCAATCCCGATATCCGCATCGACGCATTTATCGATTCAGATTACATTACCCTCTATGTCGATACATCCGGGGAGCCACTGTTCAAGCGTGGGTACCGCCTCAAGACGGTGGACGCTCCGCTCAAAGAAAATCTGGCAGCGGGCCTGCTCCGGCTTGCCGGTTGGACGCCGGACGAGGTCCTCATGGATCCAATGTGCGGGACAGGCACCATCGCGCTCGAAGCGGCGTTGATGGGGCGGCGGATCGCTCCTGGGTTGGCACGTGATTTTGCGTTTGAACGATTCCGGGTACACGAGGCGAAACGCTGGGCTCACCTCCGAGAAGCGGCGAAACTCAAACAACGGAAAGAGAGTCCCCAAGGCATTTATGCTTCGGATCACGATGTCGCGGCCGTCAAGACGGCGCAACGACTGTTTCAGGGTGCTGGAGTCGCGATCGATATCCGTCTTCAGCAGCAAGAGGTCTTATCGCTCGAGCCTCCCGCCCCGAAAGGAGTGCTCTTGATGAATCCACCCTATGGAGTGCGACTGGGCAATTCCGACGAACTTGAAACGTTCTATCCGCTGGTTGGCGATTGGCTGAAACGGAAGTTTACCGGATGGCGCGCGTACATTCTGACCGCCGACCACCGCCTGGCGAAGCTGATTGGTCTTTCCCCGTCGCGGAGAATACCTCTCTACAATGGTGCGCTGGAATGTCGCCTGTATGAATTCAAAATGGTGCGTGGCAGCGCCAGACGAAATCTTCGCCACGCTTCCGAACGGTGATTTCAGCTGTGGTACAGTACGGCCTCCACGCAATGACTTTTTGAAAGGTCACGGCCGGCGTGATCCGGTTCATACTCGTATCATCCAATCTCCTGTTTCTCCTCGCTCTGCCCGGGTGCAGTCTCGTTCAAGGTTTTTTTTCTTGGGTGGGTCCTCCGGACAAGGGCATCAGCAATACGTCCATGCGGGAGTCCACGCTTTCGCGCCTCGCTCCCGATGTTCGCGCCGCTTTTGACCGGCTTTTGCCTGCCGCCCAATCCGTGTGGATTCAAGCCCATTCGACCGTCGACGCCGTCGTTGCCAAATACAAACGCAGTCTGACCGTGGCGGCACTCAAACAACCTTGGGAAGGGTTGAGCGACGTCGAACGTCAGGGACTGCTCTTGGCCGAACTGGCGGAAGGCCGAGCCGTCAATTTGCCGGTGATCCTTGACGTGCTTGAGGCCGGGATGGACAGAACATCCGCGTTCCATAAGCCCGTCGCTGTTCCGAAGCAGCTCACGATCACGGCCATGGTCGACTTCATGCTGGAAAGTCTGGAGGAAGCTTCAATTCATCGAGAGAAAGCCGTGAGCAATCTGGCGGATGATGAACGGCGATTTATGTTCACTCATGCTAAAAGCCTTGCCGAGCAGTTCACGCCTCAAATTTCGAGTTTATCGATACAGGCAAGTACCAAGGCGCAGGCGGATCAGCGATTTGCCGACCTGCTGGAGGAACAAGTCGACTATGCCAATTTGATTGCTGCGGCACAGGTGTTGGCTCGTCTGGCGAACGATCCATGGGCGCGTCAGCTGGTCACGGTCTTCGGTCTTGCTGCACCGGTCACGAAGATTCCGGCTGGCATCACTGGAACCGTCCTTTACGTTGAAGAGACTCCCTACGGGTTGATTGTCATTGGAGGAATGGGTCAGAACACCTATGAATTGGATCAACGCTTCGGACTCGTGATCGATCTGGGAGGAGACGATGTGTATCGCGGGATGATTGCAGCCTCCGTCGACGCAGATCACGGGAATGCCGTGGTCATCGACCTCAGTGGCAATGACACCTATAACGGCTCGCCCTTGGGGCTGGCCACCGGTCGCCTTGGCGTAGGTCTCTTGATCGATCAATCAGGTGACGATGTCTATCAGTTGGGAACGGGATCCGGTGGAGCGGGATTCGGAGGTCTGGGCATCCTGTTCGATGCCAGAGGCAATGATGTCTACATGGGCAGCCGACTCACACAAGGTGCAGCGATCGGGGGTTTAGGCTTATTGTTCGATGCGTCGGGCAACGATCGCTATACCAGTCATGGCTTTTCTGTGGGGTTCGGCGGCCCCCAGGGGGTGGGCGCTGTGATTGATTTGCAGGGGGAGGACCAATACCAATGCGGCAACAAGTTTCCCAGCGCGTACAATGCTGAGGATGCCCCCGCTGCAAAACCCGGCGATTCTCTGTTTCAGTACGATTGTTTTGGGTTGGGCACCGGGGCGGGCAAACGCATCCTGACCAAACGGCCTGATTGGCAAGGATACAACCTGGCCGGAGGTTGGGGACTCTTGCTCGACATCGAGGGCAACGACCGGTATCAAAGCGCCAACTTCTCCCAAGGGCACGGTTATTTTTTCGGCGCCGGCCTCTTCCTCGATCTGGACGGGAATGATGAATATCTTGCTGCCCGCTATGGGCATGGGTCATCGGCCCACTATGGCGTAGGATTGTTTAATGATCGTCACGGCGCCGATCGCTACGGATCCACCGGACCGTTTTATAATGGCGGCGTCGCCTGGGATCATGGCGTGAGCCTCATGATCGACGCGGGGTTCGAGGCCGACCGGTACGATCTATCGTCGACTACCGGTCTGGGCAAGGGCGACTATTCCGGATGGGGGCTGTTTATCGATGAAGGCGGTGACGATCAGTATCACGCCAAGGAAGGATTCGGGCGCTCTTCAGAACAAGGCCTCGGCGCCTTTTTCGATCTCAAGGGACACGATACCTATGACGTGTCGCCGGATGCCGTGCATCGTGCGGAAGATCGGCCATCGGATGGAAAGGTCACACTCTACCCCGAGGGCGGACTCTTCGTCGATCGTTAGACCGCGTTAATCTATTCCACCCGCGCCTTTCTTGACTTCTCTCCGGTCAGAACCTATCTGTCGACTACAACTGAGGATGGTTTACCCTTGATCGGAGGTTAGCACGCATGAACAGCCCAAACGTTTCCGTGACGTTACCGGTCCTTCCCATCAAACGCACGGTCTTGTTCCCCGGTGTCCTCATGCCGGTGAATGTCGGCCGCGATCGTTCCGTCGCCGCCGTCAACGCCGCCTTGAAGACAGAGGAGAAAACCATTCTGGTCGTTGCACAACGCGATCCGGGCAAGGAAAATCCTGGCCTGGATGATCTGTACACCATCGGAACGAAAGCCATTGTCAAACAGGTCGGTCGCACCGAGGACGGTACGATACAAGCAGTGCTCCAGGGTCTGGAGCGAGTGGCGCTGCTGAAAACCGAACAATCCCTGCCCTATCTGATGGTACAGGCGCGCAGACTCGAGCTTCCGACGGACAACGATCGGGAAGTTCAAGCCCTTCAACGTGCCATTCAAG
>DASUXH010000054.1:0-3363 GCA_036378015.1 Nitrospira sp.
GTGCAATTCTCCGGCGATTCGCTGGCGTTCCCGCTGCTCAGTCAGCGTTAAATCCTGTGCCAGTCCGCGCAGTCGGTCGTGTGTCCGCACGAGCTCCTTGGTCCGTTCATTGACGCGACGCTCCAACTCTTTGGTCCATTCCTGCCGCTGCATTTCCGCGTGCTTACGCTCCGTAATATCAAACGTCACGCCGACGAAGCGTGTCGGGCGTCCGTCGCCGCTATAATGGATGCGGCCATAGGGCGCAAGCCACCGCAGTTCCCCCGTATCGGCGCGTCGGATACGGTGTTCCGGCTGATACAGGGCTCCGCTGTTCCGCGCATTTCTGATCGCCTGACGCACGGCAGGTCGATCTTCTTCATGTACGAGCGCCCACCAGCGCTTCGTTGAGGCCTGAGTCGCTTCAGCGTCATACCCGAGCAGCAACGCATTCTGGCGGTTCCAGACGACCCTGCCCGTCCGCAAATCAATATCCCACGTGCCCATGCCCGCGCCGTCCGTCGCAAAACGGAGCCGTTCCTCCTGCTCCGCGACATGCTCGGCGTGTTGCCTGCTTTCATGAAGAAGCCGCCGGCGTTCTTTTGCCATGGCGACGTAGTTCGACACGGCTTCAAGCAGTTCCAAATCGTCGGCTTCGAACGCTTGACGGTTGCTGCTTGCAAAAGCCAAGGTGCCGAGGAGCCGCTCCCCCACGATCAGCGGGAAACACGCGTAGGCCGAGGATCCGACGGCTTGCATCCGGGAAGCTTTCGGATCGGTCGAAGATTGAAGGCGCTCGGCAATTATCGGTTTCCGGGAAAGCGCCGACGTGCCGCACAGCGCCTCTCCGAATTGAAGAGCCATCAGCGGCTCGACGGCGGCGTCGGGAATACCGGCCCACGTTGTCATACGAATTCCGGTGTTGTCCGGCGTGACGTCATAGTCCAAAAAGGTGTCCAGCCCGACGCTCGTCCGCAAGGAGGTGAAAATGTCCTGCATCACCTCGGCCGGATCGTCGACCCGCAGCAGCTGGTCCATTGTCTTGCTCAGCAGCTGCTGCCGAGCGGTATGCGTTCTGAGTTCTAGTTCTGCCCGCTTCCGCGCATCGATGTCTTCTATGACGCCGATCAGCGATTGAATGCGCCCTCCGGCATCCCATTGTATGGACAGCGTCACCGTGACCCAAATCGTGTCTCCATCCGGACGCATGAGGCGCTGTTCAAGCGAGACTTCGGAAATGCCGCCGAGCAGCAGGGTTCCGACCTGGCTCTCATGCTCGGCGCGGTCATCGGGATGCGTAAGATCCCGCAACTCCTGCTTCATAAGATCATGCTCGGTACGTCCGGTAATGCTGCAAAGTTTGTCGTTGGCTCGCAGGAGTCGCCCGTCCGAGCCCACGACGCACATGCCCACCGCCGCCTGTTCAAACAGACCGCGGAACAGCTCTTCACTACGTCGAAGGCGGGCCAGGAGGCCTTCGTTTTCCTGCTGCCGTTCACGCAACCGAATGAGCGAACGGACGGCCGCATGCAGTTCATGCTCGTCGATGGGCTCGATCAGGTAGCCGTCGGAGCCGACCTCCAGGCCGACGGCGCGATCGGTCCCGCTGACGCGGGACGCCGAAACGTGCAGCACCATGACATCGGCGAGTTCCGGCCGGCTCTTGATACGGCGACACAAATCGAATCCGCTGATATCGGGAAGATTCACGTCCATGAGGACGAGTTGCGGGCGCACTTCTTCCAACACCCGCCAGGCATCTGCCCCGCAATTGGCATCGATGACGCGATACCCAGCGCGTTCCAGCATGCGCCGTTTCGCGTACCTTCCCGGTTCCTGATCGTCCACATTAAGGATAGTGGCCATTTCGCCGGTCATATATGGCCCTTCTCGTCGTTCAGGGAACAACTCGCTAAATCTTCAATATCGTGGGTACAACCCGTCGCACTGACGGGGCTGTGCCTTCCCGTCGTAAGACACAGATGGAACACATTCGGGGAGCAGCCTATGGCCCTGTCGACCCTCTGCCTACTAGGGATACCCCTAGCCCCGGCACGAGCATTCTCACCTTGGAAAACAATAACTTATAACAACGACCTGAAAAGAACCTGCAATTGTTAAGGTGGGTCTTCCAAATCGGTCCTACGCCAAGTGAAGAAGAACAGAACCGTGTATTGGTCGTGGTAGGTGCGGTAGCTGTGCCAAGGGGTTGAATAAAGGAGGCGACCTGACGCGCGTTCGATCACTTGGACGCCATAACGCACATAGCCGTCTTGGGCAAGATTTTGATAGACCGTCAATTGGGGCAACGAGAAGGGAATAATTACACTTTGAATAGGTGGCATCCCGAAGAATGAGATCGACTGGTTGGTGCCGAACGATTGCACGAAAACACGAATCAAGTAAGACGCATCCTCTTCGCGCCTGGTCAAACGGTATCCCAACACGGCCAAGTGGGCAGCAACCGACTCCTTCACGAAAGCGAGATCGCCCGCTGGCGAAAAGGCGCCGCTCGTGGATGTAGCCGTCGTACTTGTTTCGCCCAGCGAGGACATGGACGGCAAGGGCGCTAGCGGAGACAGAAAGCCGAGCTGCAGACCGGTCACTTCCATGTAGAGGGGTTCATCCACGGACACCGGCAGCGCGACATCAAGCAGACTGCGGTTGAGAGCTTCCGATAGCAGCAACTGTTCGATGGCGCTTCGGGCGGTTTTTGTAATTTCGCGTGGAACATTGCATGCCGTCAACAATGGCACGAAAGACGCCAACAGGAAAGCCCGTGCCAGCGCCTGCATGTGTTCCAATCCTACTTGGCGGGCGGCGGAGGCTCGTGCACCTCCGCCGGCAAAGTCTCAATCACTTTCAGCACCAGCCCCTCGTCATCGAGTTGCATGGTGACACGATCGCCGACCGACAAACGCTCGAACAGCTCAGGGCGGTCGACCCGAAAAAATATCGGCTTTTGCAGATCGGTCATCAACATGCCTTTGCCCCCCTGAACGTCCAATTTGGCAAGCGTGCCTGACACCTCGTGCTGCGCATCCTGCTGCTCCAGGGCAACGGTTGTTTCCCCCCACGCGAAACCGGGCAGGACCGACGACGCCGTCACTCCAAGCATGACCAGAAGACTCACTATCAACGTAGGCTGTGCAGGCAACTGTCTTCTTTGCATGAGCTCAGTCCGGCGGCGTGTTTAGAACTAGAATCACTACACCCCATGGCTGCAATATCCTCCACTAGGTGATCCCCCAGTTCAGCGTAATGCGGAATCAGCCTTAGGTTGTCTCATGCGAACGTATCTCGCTGGGATCTATTGTCCGGCTTTGATGTTTGTAGCCTGTCTCGTCGTACAGGGTTGTGCGAGAGAACACGTCGTGCAAACAC
>DASUXH010000055.1:0-3116 GCA_036378015.1 Nitrospira sp.
GACGGTCATCTTGGCCGACATGACGCCGAAGACGCCCAAAAGTGGATGGTGCGTGCCGCCCATCTTGCGTGCTTCTTCCAAACTTGCGACCAGCGAATGGGGCGTCATCCAGACGCCCAGGCACAGCAGAAGAATGACCAGCATGGTCATGATCGGCTTCTTGTATTGATGCTCCGAGCCGGGAATGCGGTGCGTGATGCCGAGCCAGAAATAGTAATTGGAGCCGAGGAACAGCACGCCGATCAGCATGGCCTGCAGGATGAACAGCCAGGACAGGAAACCGCCCATGAGCGTGATACCCATTTGCTGGTTGTACTGATAGATTTCGCGCATCAGCCAATACCCTGCAAAGGGGAGCGGCAACAGGCCGAAGACGCCGATGAAATTCCCGACGTAACCCATCCAATCGTAGTGATCACGCTCTTCAGCGTTCCGGGCCGCCAAATAGCGGATACCGGCATAGGCGCCGCAGATATAGCCGCCGAGCACGACGTTAGCGATCAATCGATGGATGTTGACGGGCCACCACGTCGGATTCCAGGTCGCGGCCCAAGCGCGCTGTAGATCCGTGCCTTCGGCGATCACGACCGGGCTGGCCTGGAAGGTCGCCCAGGAGTTCGGCACGATCATGATGAAAAACGCGAAGAAGTTCAGCAGGAACCCCAGGAAAATGTGAAACGTCTTCGCTCCGCCCTCAGACATCGCATCCCAGCCGTACCAGTACAGATACAGCGTGGCGGTCTCAAGTAGAAAAAGGATGCAGTAGAAGACGAACGAGGGGAAGAAGATATCCGTCAGATAGTTCATCAGCTTCGGGTAAAAGCCGATCAAGAGGAACAGCAGAATTCCGCCGAAGAGCGCCGTCGTCGCATACGATGAGGTCAATAACTTCGTGAACTCTTTGGCCAGCTTGTCATAGCGCTTTTCTCCGCTCTTCCAGCCGACGACTTCACAGAGCCAGGCGAAAATCGGCACACCCAGGACGAAGCCCGCGAGCAGCAGGTGCAACTGCGCGATGACCCATACGATGTTCCTACTGCCGATGCCGGGAATATCGCGATATTCGGCGGGACCGGCCGGGGCGCCTTCCGCAGCAAAACCTAACGAGGGCAATGCAATGCATCCCGCCGCAAACAACCACACCGAGAGCCATCCACCGTGACCACAAAGGGTCCGGAGCATTCGCTGGAGCCGTCCGCCCTGGTGTTTCATGGCGCTCACCTCTTCACAGTCGGGCACGATTACGGTTTCTTGGGCGCTGGAGCCGCCTTCTCGCTTCCAGCCTTCTTTCCCTTGCCTTTGCCTTGTTCTTTTTCAGCCTCGGCCTTCTTTTCCAATGCCTCGACCTGTCCCTCTAACTGGGCAATGATCTTTTCGTCTTTGTTCAGGGTTTCAAGAGGCTTGAAGGGCGATTCGGCTTTGACTTCCGGTTTCTTGCAGCATTCGTGAGGATGGGGCGTCGTCACCGGCAGCGTGGCCCAAAACAGCATAGACAGCACGACGCCGCCGAGCGTGAGAGCCGTGAGCATCAAGGTCTGATCCGCCGGCACTCGCATCAAATCCCACCGCCTCACCACATGCTGGTAGCTATCGGAGACCGGGCGCGCCGTCTCCGCTGTGCTTCGAATCATCCGCCCTATCAGCGACACGCCGATGAGCAGCAACACGATCAGGACGACCGCGGAGACGCTGCCCCAGAGGCTCAATTCAATCCCGATGCGTTCAGCCACGGGAATGCCCTTGAACAGCTCCATCTCAAACAGCTCATGCGCCATGGTGATCGCCGTCGAGGTCACCGTCCCGACGATGAACCAGACGAGAGGCAGGAAGACCGCACCGACGACCGCGCACTTCCACCAGAGCGTGACAGCAAGACCATCGGGCGGTTCCTTGCGGAATTTCTCAAGGAAGTAGGTGCGGCCGACGACGCCAAGGGCCCAGATATCGATGGGAATGGCCAACAGGAAGAGGATCGCGATGCCGGCGCCTTCTCCGATGTGAGATTCCAATCCCAACGAAATGATCGGGAGCGCGAAGACGGTGACGGGACTCGCCAGCAGCATGAGGAACGCCACACCCAACCTGTTTTCAAAGTGCATCAGGTCCATGGCCATGAAGACGATCACAAATGCGAGCTTGATCGGAAGCGCCGTCCAAAAGGCGGGCCAGAGGACGCCCAGGCCGATTTTTGTGGGGGACAGGGAATCGCGTTCGTCGCTCATAACTCCATGCGTCCGGTTGCGGCGAGTTAATCCAGAAACTCGCGATTGACAATTGCGGACACCGTAAACAATAGGATCGCCACCATCACGACAATCCAGCCGATCAAGGCCACCGGACGTTTGAAGATGTTCCGTTCCGGATCCCGGTCGATGAACGGCAGCGCCGCCAGCAGGGCCATGAACGCGCCCGGAAGCGCGATGGCCCCGAGGAACTGGCCGAACTCGCCGGCGAACACTTTAAGCCGCAGCAACTGGAACAAGAACAGAAAATACCATTCGGGCTCCGGATGGTAATCGCCGGGGTCGGGCGTCGCTTCTTCGAGCAGCAACACCGGCTCCCAGAAGGCCATCGCGACGATGCATGCGAACACCACCGCCATGCCGACGATGTCCTTCCAGATCTGGCGCGGGAAAAAGAAATCGGTCTTGGCCTTGATTTCTTCCGGCGTGCCCCGGAACGGACCGGCCGGGCCGGCCGCACGAAACAGAAACAGGTGGAGACCCGCCAGGCCCATCAGCGCGGCGGGAAGGATCATGACATGGATCACGAAAAACCGGCTCAACGTCATCTGGCCAGGTGTCGGACCGCCCTTGAGAAACCGGGCCATGAAATCGCCGAGCAGCGGCGTCTTGTCCATGATCTCGACGCCGACCGTGGTGGCCCAATAGGCGCGCTGATCCCAGGGCAAGAGATAACCCGTAAAGCCGAAACCCATCACGATACCGAACAATGCCAGGCCGACCAGCCAGATCATCTCGCGGGGAGGCTTGTAGGCGCCCCAGAGGAACACTTGCGACATGTGGGCGAAGACGCAGACCACCATCGCGGTCGATCCCCAGAAGTGATAGCTCAGCAGGAACCAGCCGTAGTCGACATCGTGGAGGATGTACTGA
>DASUXH010000056.1:0-3520 GCA_036378015.1 Nitrospira sp.
CGTCGGCGCAATGCCTGCGTTCACTCTCGACGACGCCATCGTTGCGACCTATCGCGAACACGGCCATTCGCTCGTGCGCGGGACGCCGATGCGTCAATTGATGGCCGAGTTGTACGGGAAGGCCACCGGTTGTGCGCGGGGGCGCGGGGGCTCCATGCATTTCTTTGATGCGTCACGCCGGTTCTATGGAGGGCTCGCAATTGTGGGTGGCGGCTTACCCGTCGCCGTCGGGCTGGCCTTGGCCGACAGGCTGCAGAAGCGACCGCGAGTGACTGCCTGTTTCTTCGGCGACGGAGCCGTGGCGGAAGGCGAATTTCACGAGTCGCTCAACCTCGCAGCGCTGTGGAATCTCCCCGTGCTGTTCCTCTGCGAGAACAATCTGTATGCGATGGGCACCGCGCTGGGCCGCCATCAATCGCAGACCGACATCGCGCGCAAGGCGGATGCCTACGCCATTCGGGCAGAAGCCGTAGATGGGATGGACGTGCTTGCGGTCGAGTCCGCCACCAGAAAAGCCGTGGACCTCGTGAGACAAGGCGGTGGTCCCTATCTGATCGAATACCGGACGTACCGTTTTCGCGCGCATTCCATGTACGATGCCGAGCTCTATCGGTCGAAACAGGAAGTAGCCCAGTGGAAACAGCGCGATCCCATCGCCCTGTTTGAGCGACAGCTTCGGGAGACCGGTGTTCTTGCGGACGGCGATATTCAAACAATGGAGTCGACCGTTGCCGATGAAATCGCTGACGCCGAGTCTTTCGCCGAGGCGGGAATGTGGGAGCCGCTCGAGGACTTGACCAAGGATGTGTATACGTCGGCCAAGCCGACAGCGTAGAGGCCTGTGATGGCAAAAATGACGTACCGAGACGCGGTGCGCGCAGGAATGCGTGAAGCGCTGCTCCATGATCCGTCGGTGTTTCTCATGGGAGAGGATGTGGGACGTTACGGCGGCACGTACGCCTGCAGCAAGGGATTCTTGGAGGAATTCGGGCCTGACCGCATTCGCGACACGCCACTTTCCGAATCCACCTTTGTCGGTGCGGGCATCGGAGCGGCGCTCGGCGGCATGCGGCCTATCGTCGAAGTGATGACGGTGAACTTTAGTCTGCTGGCGCTGGATCAGATCGTCAACAACGCCGCGACGATTCGCCATATGTCTGGGGGGCAATTCAGCGTGCCGTTGATCGTCCGCATCGCCACTGGAGCCGGACGACAAGTTGCCGCGCAACACTCGCACAGTTTCGAGGGCTGGTACGCCCATATTCCCGGTATCAAAGTTCTTACGCCGGCGACGGTGACCGACGCGAGAGGGATGTTGCTGACCGCCTTGAAGGAGCCCGATCCGGTCTTCATCTTCGAGCATGCCTATCTCTATCCGATGGAAGGGGAGCTTGACGAAGCGCTCTCCGTCGACATTTCAACTGCCGCGATACGGCGGCGAGGAAAGGATGTGAGCCTAGTCACATACGGCGGCTCAGTGTGGAAAACATTACAGGCGGCCACCGGTCTTGCTGAGGAAGGCATTGATGCCGAGGTCATTGATCTGCGGGTCCTGCGCCCACTTGATGCAGCCACCATATTGGGCTCGGTGAAAAAAACCCATCGAGCGCTCATCATCGACGAAGCCTGGCGGACCGGAAGTTTTGCCGCGGAAGTCAGCGCGCAGATCATGGAAGGAGCCTTTTATGATCTTGACGGGCCCGTCAGCCGGGTGTGCAGCGTGGAAGTGCCGATTCCCTACGCCAAACACCTTGAAGACGCTGCGCTTCCCAACGTGGAGGGCATCATGAAGGCCGTGCATGACCTCTTGGGAAGGAATAGGTGATACAGGTGTGCCATGGCTGAATTCGTCATGCCGATTCTCGGCTCCGACATGACCGAAGGGAAACTTGTCGAGTGGAAAAAGAAACCAGGCGATCGGGTAAATAAAGGTGAGATCATCGCCGAGGTCGATACCGAGAAAGCCACGATCGAGGTCGAAGCGTTCCAGACCGGCGTCATCGAACGACTGATTACCTCTCCCGGTGATACGGTGCCGGTCGGGACCGTGATGGCGATCATCCGTGAGGATGGAAAACCGTCGGCACAGCCGAAAGTCGATGTTCAGCGTGAACAGCCGAAGAAAGCGGCACTGCCTGCCGCGCCACTCATCCCTCCGGCTCCTCCGGTGGGTGAATCCATCCGACTTCGCATCTCACCCGCTGCCAAACAGCTCGCGGCCGACCTGGGCGTCGATCCTTTCACCGTACAGGGGACAGGACCGGACGGCGCCATCACGCGACAGGATATCGAAGCGGCCGGGAAGCGTGTAGTTGTACCTTCACCCACTGAGGCCGCTGGCGCAGCCATAGACAGGCAGGGCCGTCTCCGGCAGACCATCGCTGCCGCAATGGCCCGATCAAAGCGTGAAATCCCACATTACTACCTGAGCACAACGATCGACATGGGCCGGGCGATGACGTGGCTGACGGACCAAAATCTGAAGCGGCCGGTCACGGACCGACTGCTCTACGGCGTCTTGCTGATAAAAGCCGTGGCGTTGGCTCTGCGAGAGGTCCCGGAACTAAACGGGCTTTGGAAGGAACACGGCGCGACTCAGAGCCCCGACATCCATATCGGTGTGGCGATTGCTCTCCGGCAAGGCGGGCTTGTTGCACCGGCCATCCACCAGACGGACAAGCAAACGCTCGGCGAGTTGATGAAGAGCTTTCAAGAGGTGGTCAAGCGGGCCCGCGCCGGCACCTTGCGGAGTTCGGAGTTCTCCGATCCGACGATCACGGTGACGAGCCTCGGGGAGCAGGGCGTCGAAACGGTCTTTGGGGTGATCTATCCACCGCAAGTCGCCCTCGTTGGGTTTGGAAAGCTCGTGGAACGGCCGTGGGTTGTCGATGGGCAGGTGGCTGCGAGACCAGTCATCACCGCCACGCTGGCCGCCGACCATCGCGTGACGGACGGCCACCGCGGCGCAATATTTCTTTCAGCCGTTGACCGGTTGTTGCAGGAGCCGGACGCCCTATGAATCGGTCTCGTCCGACATCGGAAATCAAACGCACGGTCCTGAGCCTGCTCGGCGAGATCGCTCCGGAGGCTGACCTGACCACGCTGAGATCGGATCGCAGTG
The DNA here is from genome assembly GCA_036378015.1 of Nitrospira sp. Classification (GTDB taxonomy): domain Bacteria; phylum Nitrospirota; class Nitrospiria; order Nitrospirales; family Nitrospiraceae; genus Nitrospira_C. The sequence continues at coordinate 3,122 of DASUXH010000056.1, forward strand.
TTCGGGATCAACTGGATATCGATTCCATGGACTTTCTCAATTTCATCGTCGCCCTTCACAAGGAATTCCAAGTGGAGGTGCCAGAATCCGACTACCCGCAGCTCGTGAGTATCGATGGCTGCGTCGGCTACCTTGCACGCAAGCTATCGCAGTGACAAGGACTGACCAGCCGGCTCTGCCTCATTTATAATTCCTTCGGCCCATACAGTCTGCAGATGCGTCATGAACGGGAAGCACTCGAGTCGCCTGAAAACACCTCAAACGTTCAAGAAGCGTTGGGAAGGTCTAGATGACGCTCGTTAAAGATCCTGTCTGTGGAATGATGGTGGCGGAAAATGCCGAGCTCAACGCTCTGCATAAAGGACACCCATTTCGTTTTTGCTCGGAACTATGCAAGGC
>DASUXH010000057.1:0-5989 GCA_036378015.1 Nitrospira sp.
ATGACAGACGACCACTTTGTCCGCAATGTGGTGCTCTTCCATCGCGGCCAGCGCCAGTTCCGCATCACGCGGGTTGTCTTCCGCCAAGAGAATGGGTTTGACGGTCGTCATGAGGCAGTCCTTTTCAACGGCAGTGAGACATAAAACGTCGCGCCCTGATCAATGGCTCCCTCGGCCCAGGTCCGGCCGCCATGACGGTGCATGATGCGTCGCACGTTTGCCAGGCCGATGCCTGTGCCCTCAAATTCATCGTTCCGATGAAGTCTCTGAAACACGCCGAACAGCTTGTTCACGTACTGCATGTCGAAGCCGACGCCGTTGTCCCGAACGAAGACGGTCACTTCTCCGGGCGTATCACGCGTTGCCCCGATCTCGATGCGCGGCTTCGGCCGCGTTGCGGTGAACTTTACGGCGTTGGTCAGTAAATTCATAAATACCTGGCGCAACATTGCCGGGTCTCCCGGCACGTCCGGCAACGAACCAATTGTCCAAGAGATCGCGTTTCCTTGCAAGTCCAGACGCAAATCATGAATGACGGTCTTGATGAGCTGATTAAGATTGACCGTGCTACGAAGCATTTCCTGGCGTCCCATGCGCGAGAACACCAGCAGATCGTCGATGAGTTGTCCCATTTGTTTGGCGGAGTCGGAAATGGTGTCGAGATAGCGCCGTGCCTTGCCGTTCAAAGCCTCGCCGGAGGTCTTCGAGAGAAGCGCGGCGTATCCGTCGATATGGCGTAAGGGCGCCCGAAGGTCGTGTGAGACCGAATAACTGAACGCCTCCAGTTCCTTGTTGGCCGCCTGCAAGAGCTCACCCTGGCGCCGCAATTCCGCCGCCACTCGCCGACGGTTGGTGATGTCGTGGTGGATCAGAAAGTACACGGACCCCAATAGGACCAGCTGCAACATCGCGCCGAGCGCGAGGAGCGCGATCGTGCTTCGGGTGGTTCCAGCGGAGTGCAACACTCTCGTGCGGGTGGATTGCTGCTCGGAACTTTCAAGTTCCGCGATCAAGCGATGGATGTCGTCAAGCTCGCGCTTCGCCACGCCGGGCAGCGCAAGGTGCCGGACTGCTTCGGCACCTTGCGTCGCTCGCTGGTTGATGGCGGTGGTCTCGATATCGAGCTGTTGCCTGATGAGTTGCTCCAGCTGCGAGATGCGTTCGCGTTGTTCGGAATTACCGCTCAATGCCTGGAGGTACCGGGAGAACTCCGGCATTTGTTCCACGAGGCCGCGATAGGCTTTCAAATACGAGTCGTCGCCCGTGACAAGATATCGGCGATGCCCGCTCTCCGCCGCAATCAGCGCCTCTTCAATCGACCCGAGCAGCTGGACAAGCTCATGACTCGACGTGTCGAGTTTGCTGTTCTTTACGACGACTGCCGTGTTCCGATAGGACATGATGCTGATGACCAGAATGCCAAAAAAGACCAGCCCGAAGCCCGTCAGAACCCGTTGCTCGATCGACCACTGGCCGACCCACGACACGAACCTACGGCTGCTTTGCAGCCACGCGGGAGTGGGAGCAGACGGCATCGGTTCGGCCGCGGGAGTCGCCGAAGGACTCGTTGTCGGATGGTCCTGTGTCGCGGATTCCATAACAGTCTTGGGTCGCGCTAAATAGTATGAAAACCTAACAAACTCTACTCTGGCCCATCTGGGCCTGCAAGCAATATTTCAGATGAACTGAGGGTGAGCGCTCAGTGGCCGGCTGCGATGGCTGCAGCTGAGTTGGGAACGACGGCTGTGCCGCCCACATCGGCAAACATCATCGTGGCGGCGACCACCCAATCTGCGGCGGGTTGAGGATAGATGCCGATGAACAGGGTTCCGGCCAGGCCGACATAGATGACGGCTTTCATGGGGCCGGAAACATGGATGCGGGACGGATCGTGCGGTTCAGTGATGTACATTTTCTTCACGACAATCAGATAATAGTACATGGAGATCACGACATTGATAAGACCGACGGTGATGAGGGTGTACAAGCCCTCTTTGACCGCGGCGACAAAAATGTAGAGTTTTCCGATGAAACCGGCCAGCGGAGGCACGCCCGCAAGCGACAGCAAAAAGATCAACATGGAAAACGCGAGAAACGGCGAGCGCCGGCCGAGCCCGCTGTAATCGTCGATTTCTTCACTGCCGATCGCCTGACCTACCGCAATGATCACGGCGAATGCCCCGAGGTTCGCAAACAGATAGGTCAGCAGATAGAACAAGATAGCGTCGTTGCCCATCTTAGTCCCTGCCGCCATCCCGATGAGCACGTTGCCGATCTGGGCGATGCCGGAATAGGCGAGCAGTCGTTTCATGTTCTTTTGCGCGATCGCTACGATGTTGCCGTAGGTCATTGACAAGATCGAGGCTCCGACCATCAGCAGCACCCATGTCGGCTTGAAGCTTCCAAGGGCAACGAAGAACATCCGTAGGAGAATGGCGAAGGCTGCGCCCTTAGGCGCGATCGAGAGAAATGCCGTTACGGGCGTCGGCGAGCCGTGATAGGTGTCGGGAATCCAAGAGTGGAACGGCACCGCGCCGATCTTGAATCCAAGCGCTCCGAAGATGAGCAGAAATCCGATGATCAGACCCGGAGTCGGCTGAAGGGATTTCATTTGCGAAAAGACCAATTGGCCCGTCTCCCCGTACACGAGACTGATGCCGTAAGCCAGAAGGCCCGCCGCAAACACTCCGAGAATGAAGAATTTGAGCCCCGCCTCGTTGCTGGCGACGTCTTCGCGCAGATAGGAGACGAGCACATAAAAGCCGAACGTCGAGAATTCGAGGGTGATGAACACAGACAGGAGATCATTCGCCGAGGCCATGAACATCATGCCCAGCGCAGACATGACGACGAGGAAATAGTATTCACCGCGGAAAAACGCAAACCGGTGAATGAACTCGATCGACGCCAGAATGACCAGGATGGTGGCGGCCACAATGAAAATCTTGAAGAACAGGGCCATCCGGTCGACGACGAACATGCTGGAGAACAGGGTGCCGGAAATTCCGGCGAAATCGAACCAGGCCAGGCATCCCAAGGTCACAAGGAGGCCGGCAACGCTCAAATATGCCAGATTTTCCTTGGCTAGGCGCGGGAATGAGAAGTCGATGATCAGGACGACACAGAGCCAGCAGGTCAGGAAAATTTCGGGAAGCAGCAGGAGAAGATCCGAGGAGGACAGTGTCAGCGAAAAGGTCATTCAGGCCTCCCCGCCGGACGAACGGAGTTCCGAGTGGCGTCCGAGGCAGACGAGAGCAGATCCGGCGGCGCTGAATCACCCGCGGACACCGGATGCACCAAGGTGATCTTGGCAACGAGAGGGTCTACCCCGGAGCGCACGACATTGTACATATGCATCGGGAAAAGGCCGAAGCCGATGCTGACAAGAATCATGATCAGAAGTGGAAGGCGGTCGGCCACCGCCACCGCGTCGTGCGAGTGGCTGTATTTTTGCTCCATCGGACCATAGAACAAGCCTCGCATCATGCGGAACAGATACGCCAGCGTGATGACGATGCCAATGACGGCCACGATGACTTGAAAAGGATATTTGTTCCAGGCGCCCACGATGATCATGACCTCAGCGATGAAGTTCACCGTCCCGGGCATGCCGACCGACGCCATACAGGCAATGACGAAGCACCCCGCAATGAAGGGCATGCGATTCGCCAGCCCTCCCAGGGACGGGATGTCTCTGGTATGCGTTTGATCGTAGACCCATCCCGCCATGGCGAAGAGCATCCCCGTCGCCATCGCGTGCGCAAACATATAGATCACCGCACCGCTCAGCCCGATATAGTTCAGCGCCGCCATGCCGAGAAAGACATACCCCATGTGGCTTGAGCTCGAATAGCCGATGACGTACTTTGTGTCCTTGGCATAGAACGCGACGAATCCGCCGTAGATGATGCTGAAGATGCAAAGTACGGCCGCGATCGGCATCAATTCTCTGGTCGTATCCGGCAGAATTTCAAATGCGACGCGGATGATCGAAAAATGCCCAAGCTTCATCAGCACACCCGCATGCAGCATGCTTGTGGCCGCGGGCGCCGCGGCATGACCGACAGGCGACCACGAATGCAACGGCCAGAGCGGGGCGATTGAGGCGAATCCGAAGAAAATGAGCACCCAAATGATCCGGTCCAGCGTTGTCCCGAGCACGGGGATGTTCATCAGTTTGGCATGCTCGCGCAGCTGGAGAATGTCGAACGTGTTCAATCCTGAATAGCGGTAGATCAATAGAATTCCCATCAACGCCACGACCGCCCAGGCCGACAGAAACAGCACGAGCTTCATTGCCGCGTATTCTTTGCTGTTGGCGCCAAAATTGAAAATGTAGCCGACGGAGTCCCGCAGCTTCAAACCTTCCTGGTCTGTCATTTCGAGATACTTCTTCGTATGGCTGCCCCACATTCCCAGCAACAGATACATGGGGATCACAGACATTTCATAGAAAAAGTATAGGAAGAATAAATCCAGCGACATGAACACGCCGATTGTGGCGGCGGCCAAAATCAACAGCCAAATATAGAATTCCTTGGTCCGGTCCTTGATATGCCAGGACACGAAGATGCCGGCGAAGAGCAGGATAGACGATGCGAGCACTAGCGGGGTGCCGATGCCGTCCACGCCCAGGTGCAGCGCAATGCCGAGCTGTCGCGACCATTCAAACTTTTGTATGAACTGGTATCCGCCCTTGACCGGATCGTAGGTGTAAAACAAGTACAGCGAGGCGAGGAGCGAGATGCCGGCGGAAAAGGCAGCGATGCCCCTGACCAGCATGGGCTGGCGGTTCGAAGCAAAAATCAGCGCGATGGCGCCGGCAAACGGGGCAAAAAGAATATAGAGCAGGATGTAATCGCTCATAGCGAATCCACGTCGAGTGATCGTTGACGAGCGGCAAGAGAGTCCCGATCCGTCGGCCGGTTCTCTTTCACCTCGTGCCGGGGTCCTTCGAACACTGCGACTTTTCCATGATCGACCCGCTCAACGAGAGCCTGCACTGATGCATTCATCATGCGGAGGAATGGAGCGGGATACAGGCCGATCCAGAGGATCATGACGGACAGCGAAAGGGCGATCACTGTCTCGCGAAGGTGCAGGTCCCCGATCGATTCCCGGACCGCCTTGCCAACCGGTCCGAGAATGGCGCGTTCGTAGTACCAGAGAAAATACGCCGCACCGAAGATGACGCCCGTAACCGCGATGGCTCCATAGAGCCAATGCGCTTTGAAGGCGCCCAAGAGGACCAAAAACTCACCGACGAATCCGTTCGTGCCTGGGAGGCCGATCGAAGCCAATCCGATCAAGAGGAAAAACGCCGCGAGCAACGGCGTGTGTTTGGCCATTCCGCCGAACGCCACGATGTCAGTGGTCTGCTGACGACTCTGGAGGAACCCTGCAATGAAGAAGAGTCCCGCGGTGCTGAAGCCAAGATTAATCATGGTGAGGAGGCTTCCCTGCAGGCCTTGATAGTTCAGGGCAAAGAGGCCGATCACGATGAAACCGAGGTGGCTGATGCTGCTGTAGGCCAGGAGTCGTCGAAAGTCCGGTTGAATCAGCGCCATGATCGCGCCGTACACAATCGCGGCCAGCCCGAGGCCCATCATGACGGACACCACGGTTGCACTCTTCGAGGCTTCAGGCAACAGCGGAATGCTGAAACGCATGAAGCCGAACGTACCGAGCTTGATGCCGGCGAGCACGACCGCCATGCCTATGGGACCTTCGAGCAGCGCATCCGGCAGCCAGGTATGAAAGGGAAAGACGGGCGCCTTGAACGCGAATCCCATGAACATGAGCCAGAAAATCAACATCTGCTGATGCAGCGGAACGGGGATGGCCAGAAGCTCCAGGAGATCGAAGGAATACGGCTGATCCATGTGATGCAGCGTGGCATAGTCGTGATAGTTGATGTTCAGGAGCGCGATGCCGACCAGCATGAACACGCTGCCGAGAAGCGTGTAGAGCACATATTTCAGGGCCGCAT
>DASUXH010000058.1:0-3993 GCA_036378015.1 Nitrospira sp.
CGCCCCATGTTATAAGCGCAACACCAGAAAAATGGAAAACGCCATGACAATGTGCGGACGACGATTGCTGCTCGTTTTTTGTTGCCTCTGTCTCCTTCCCGCTGTGTCGGCGGACAGCAGCGACTTCACGCAAGCTCTCGAAGGCTATCGATACCAATTCCCGCGGGACCACGGGTCGCACGATGAATTCCGCACGGAATGGTGGTACTACACCGGGAACCTCACGACGAAGGAAGGGCGCGCCTTCGGCTACCAGCTCACCTTCTTCCGCCGCGGAATGCCGCTGCAACAAGTTGAGACACTGCCGTCCAGATGGTCCATCACGCAGCTGTACCTCGCGCACTTTGCCCTGAGCGATCTCAAGAAGGGCCGGTTTCAGTATGCGGAAAAGCTGAGCCGAGCCGCTTTGGGACAGGCGGGAGCAGAAACCGAGCGCCTGCACGTGTGGATCGATCGATGGCGCGCAGAGGCGCTCGAGCCTGAGGCGTCCGAAAAGGCCGGGGCGCAGATCCTGGAGGCCTCTCACGGCGACCTCTCCGTCGCGCTGACCGTCGTCCCCGAGAAACCTTTGGTCATCCACGGCGCGGGTGGCATCAGTCGAAAAGGCACGGAGAGCGGACAATCCTCTCATTACTATTCGTGGCCGAAGCTCGCGACGAAGGGACGGCTCACGATCGGGGGCGAGTCGTTCGACGTCACAGGAACCAGTTGGATGGATCACGAGTTCGGATCAGCTGACTTGAGTCCGGAGCTTGTGGGATGGGATTGGTTCAGTCTTCAAATGGACGATCAGACCGAGTTGATGCTGTATCGTTTGCGGCGTGCGGATGGATCAGTCCATGCGGTCTCGAGCGGCACATTCGTCGACTCGAAGGGCGGAGCGCATCCTTTGTCGGTCAACGAATTCACCTTAGAGCCGATCACGTTTTGGGCGAGTCCGATCAGCAAGGCTCGTTATCCGCAGCGATGGCGGCTGACCGTGCCTTCCAAACACCTCTCGCTCGAACTGGTTCCGCGCATGGCCGAGCAGGAGCTTCGGACGGATCGCAGTACCCAGGTCACCTATTGGGAAGGCGCCATTGAAGGCGCCGGCACGTCCGGAGGTGCGCCCGTGACCGGGCTCGGCTACATGGAATTGACCGGCTACGCAGAACGGTTCACGAAAAAACTGTAGGACGAGATCGGCTGATGCGGACGCCGCATGCATTACGGTTCACTCACCTCGTGTTGCTCGTTGTCTGGCTCGTCGTCACCGGTTGTCAAAAGGACAGCGAGGCCATCGTGTCCATCGCCTTGCACCCCACAAATCCCAACATTCTTTACGTGGCGACAAATGACGCCGTCTACAAATCCCGCGACGCGGGAGACACCTGGGAAAAATTTCCAAGCTTCAGTGCCCGACGGGTCACGACGGTGGCCATCGATCCGCAATTGCCGGCGACCGTCTATGCCGGCACGATGGGCGATGCGGTCTATAAGAGTCCGGATGGAGGACAGCATTGGCTGCCACACAACGTCGGGTTGAAAGAACACGTGTCGTTCGTGAACCAGTTTGTGTTTCATCCGGCCCTCAGCGAAAAAATCTACGCCGCCACCACCGTCGGCGCCTTCTATACGAAGGATGCCGGACGCGAGTGGGAAGAGCGCATGAACGGCATGAAAGAAGTCCACATCGTGACGGCGATCGCCATCAGTCCGAAGGACCCCTCCGTGCTGTACGGGGGAACGACGGGCGGAATATACCGCTCGGAGGACGGAGCGATGAGCTGGAAGAAAATCAACAATGGCCTGATTCCCGAAAGCGAGCTGATGGCGTCCATGGCCCTCGGCGTCAATGCCATCGAAATCGACCATATCAACCCTGACATCGTCTATGCAGGGACGACAAAGGGTCTGTACCGGACAGCGAATAAGGGAGAGTCCTGGGAGCGGATCGCGCAGTCGATCACCGAGCCGTACATCAGCAGTATTGTGCTTCACCCCGGGGATTCGTCGGTGCTCTACGCAGGAGGTCCCGGCGGAGTCTGGAAGAGTGCCGATGGCGGACGCACATGGGCGGCAACAAATCAGGGGCTTTCGAGTCTGAATATCAGGGCGCTCGCAATGGAACCGAAAAACCTTCGAACCTTGTATGCAGGCACCAACGGGAGCGGTCTCTATCGCTCACGCGATGCCGGCGGGATCTGGACTGCCCTCCCGCTCAGAACCGCTGCTGCCCGCCAATGACGACGCGCCATCTGAGGATGCCTTCGAGCCTCGGCTCCAGTGCTGGTGTTTCCTGAACCCATTGTCAGTGTCGCGAATCATCCCGTATCATTCTTTCTGCCATGACCTACCAGCCCGGCCAATCACCCGTGACTCTGGCGCTCCGCGAGGAATTCCGCACGCATTTGGAAACATTCTATTCCCGGCTCAAGCTGGCGCCTCCCTATGAAAGCGTCGAGAAGGCCATCCGTTCTCTCACGACCGCCGTCCACAGTCTGCCGGACGCTCAACAGGCTCGTCTTGCGCAACAGCCGAGGCTGAAATGGGAGCAATTTCGGCGTGCGTTCGAAACGTCGGGGCTGGCAAAAAAGCATCGCGGCATCATTGCTGGCTTGGCGCAGAACAGACAGGCGCTCGGGCTGCCATCAGAGTACGACCATTTTCTCGACCTGTTCGGCTCGGGCCCTACCACGCCGTTATGAGGCTGCGGCAGTCGGATCGTCCACGACCGCTTTCAGTTCATCGTACACTTGTGTGAGACGGCTGCTTTCCAGCCGATACGAAAACATGACCGTCACCATCCCGAAGGCCAGCACGAGCAGCCCGATGCCGAGGATTCCCGCGCCCATCAACAACCCGCTCAGCGATTCGAACCCTCCCTGCGTCCCATACGTGATCATGAACGCCGTCGTCCCCAAACCGACGAGAAGAAACCAGATCAAGGTCATGATTGCTGATGACCATGGAATTCGTTTGATGCAGACGGCCCGGACCCCCTGTTCGTCGGGCATGAGGTAAATGAGGCCTTTCAGCGGCCATGCGGTTCGAAAACCCATGGCGAATAATCGATATTGCGGGCGCAGGGCAATTTGCCGGATATCGGGGTAATAACGTGCAATGCCATGTGGGAGGCTGAGGGCCCCTTCCGCATCGACGCGGGCTTCAAGTCGCATCAGGCCCTGCGGAGAGAATTGGTCTATCGTGCGCGCAATTCCGCAACCATAACGGCCGGCATCCGGCGTCAGGCGCACGAAATAGAGCCAGTCCCCGAGAATCAACGCCAGGAATAGGACTCCCGCAAAAAGTCCGGCGAGCATCATGGCCCTAGTTGTATCCGCAGTATCCCAACACGAGTCGACCGGGCTGTCATAAGCGCAGGGACCATAGGGAATGCCCTAGCATTTCCCTAGGCCCAAATCAATTCTGTTGACTCGCTATCTGGAGTTGGTTATTGTAGCAATGTTTTTTGGGTTGGCGGGTTCCTCGCTCCATTCAGGCGCTCCGCCGGTACCGATTCTCCCCAAATGGAATAACTCCCCAATTCCTCACTGCTTCGGGAAGAAGCAGGGTCTCTGGATGTGTGGTTGGAGGTGATATGGATTTACACAAGGTTGAGCGGGTTTATACGTCCTATGCCGGTGTGTACGACAAGATTTTTGGCAAGGTGTTCCACGAAGGACGTGAGTCCGCAATTCGCAACCTGAACGTCCAACCCAACGAGCGTATTCTCGAAGTCGGAGTGGGTACGGGCATCGCTCTTCCAATGTATCCCCGTCATTGCGAGATCGTCGCCATCGATTTTTCGGAAGGCATGCTGGAGATTGCGAGGAAGCGCACCGCCGAGCATCACATGAGCCACGTCACCTTGCACCGCATGGACGCCGGCGCCATGGAATTTGAGGACAGTACCTTCGACACCGTCGTTGCGGCCTATGTGGTCACGGCCGTCCCGGACTACCGCAAGGTGGTCAGTGAAATGATCCGCGTCTGCCGTCCCGGCGGCCGCAT
>DASUXH010000059.1:0-8862 GCA_036378015.1 Nitrospira sp.
GGTGGGGGCGGTCCTCATGTTCGCGCTCTGGAAACTCTGATGTCATGGGACAGGTGTTTCGAAGCGGGGCGTTCCTCCAACAGTGTTGGTCCGTGCATCCACTCTGCCTTTCGGTGAGGCGGATCACGAGTGACAACCAGCTTGCCCTGGCCTGCACCTCTTGTCGGTTTGCTCATTATGTCACCATAGGTTCGGTCGTGCCCGGCCCTTCCGCCTCGGAGGAAGCGGCAGCCTCGACGGATGCCGCTCCGTCTTCAGACGCCCAAGCCCAGCTTGCTGGGTGCCTTGAAGCCCATGCGGCAGCATTGTCCTTGCGCGAAATGGACGTCTTCGAGGATTTCGCAGTACTCCGTTGCGCCGAATGTCGCCGGCACTACGCGGTGACTGTCACCGCGTTTGAGACGCAGCAGAAATGACCCCTGAGTTGCGTTAGTCCTGACTTATCCGCAAGCGCTGAGAAGAACGGCTCGGACATGGTTGACCGCCTGTTTACAGACGAAGAAACCGCCTTGCTCACGGACGCCTCCTTCTTTGTGAAAAAAGAGAGGATCAGCGAAAAGATTCGCGCTCAATTGGAGGCAAGCCGCCAGGCCCTAAAAGAGGAACTCGCCCACGCCGCTCTTCCGGAATTGGCTGAATATGATCCGGCCAACGTACAGTTCGTGAAGGGCGAGCATTTGGAGTCCTTCCCCTACCAATATCTTGATTGTCCCAAGCACTTTCGGGGCGTGGAAAAGCGAACGTTTCGGACGCTGGTCTGGTGGGGCCATCACGTGGCATGGGCATGGATTCTTGAAGGCACCCTGATGCGTCAGTATAAGAAGCGTCTGGTCGATTGCTTCCATACGGTGGCAGGGCGCGAGCTGGAACTCTCCCTGGCGCCGACATTGTGGGAATGGAAGCGGGGGGAAGGGTTTACGTTGCCCATCACCCATGACCGAAAGGCGCAGATCGCCGCTGTCGTTGCAGAGCGATCGTTCCTCAAAGTCGTACGCTTTCTCCCGCTTGGCGATCCCCGGGTCCGCGGAGGAGCGCTGGCCGAGCTGAGCCGGGAGGTGTTCCAGGCCATGCTGCCCATCGTCGCGCTGTAATTGTGCGGTGAATGGGATTTCGGTAGACTACCTCGCGTTTTCATTTGCCAAGGAGGGCACCGTGAGAGATTCGTTGGTGCGGGCGGCCACGACAGTTTGGTTACTGTTAGCGGTTGGGCTTATGAGTACGGCCGGTTGCGGTGGAAGCGGCCAGACCATTCACTTGGACGTCCTTCCGCAGCAACAAGCCGTGCAGAAAGCCGAGCCGGAAGGCCTGAAGATCGTCATCGAACCCTTTGAGGACCGGCGGGCCGACAAACAACATATCGGCGTGCGTACGCATCTCTGGGGAGGCACCACGCGTTTCAATGTGGCGGGAGAAAAACCAGGCGTGTTGTACGCCCAGGCACTGGCCGACCGCCTGCGTGCAGCAGGATGGCTGGAGCGATCCTGGGACGTCCGGGTGGCTCCGGCCGGTTCCATCTCGAACCCCGACATTGTGATCAGCGGTCAGATCTTTGAATTTGTTGCGAACGCCAAGAGTCGGGTGTTTTCGACCTATCTTACGACGAGCAATAAATTGACCATTACCGCGCGCAATATTGTGGACAATAGCAGTACGAGTCGGAGCCTGGAAAGCGCCCAATCCGATACTGTGGTCTGGTTTTCGGAGGACGACGTCAAGCGTCTCCTGACCGCGACCGTCAAAGAAACCATTGATCGTTATCTGGCCGACACCACGATTTCCCAACGAGCGGTGCGTCCGGCCCGTTAAGTCGCCACAAGCGGAGACACAAGGTGCGTGAGCGCCGCTGGGAAACCCTCTCTCTCATGACATTCAATGACGTGCTGGCGGTCGGCGAACGCCTGGCGGTCCTCGGATTGAAGCCTGCGGTCCCCGCAAAAGACGTCATCTGCTACGTCGAAGAGTGGACGGTCGACTCGCCTGAAGATTTCGACGGCTTGGATGCCTGGTCCACGGAGGACGTGACGCTTGTGCATGTCCGCAATGGCTGGCGCGGAGATTTTTTTCTATTGGCCGGTGCTTACCATACCGCCTACCGTCGCTTTCAAAATGTCGGCACCTATTGCTCGATCAGCCATCCGTGGCGCATTCGCGAACGCATGACTCTTCATGAGAATCGCGGCATGTTCTGGCTGGGATTCCGCCATGCCCATTCGTTTCTGAGAGTCCGGCTCCAAACACGGGAGGTGGTCACGCCCGGAGAGACTCGTGAGGACGCCCGCCGCGACGACTGGGTCGAAGAACGACGCACGGCGTTTCTCGAGGCCATAACCACGGCAGGGCTCCCGATCGACACCGCCATCGAGAAAGGGCAGCTGGTGTTGCGTCCAAACGATCCATCGGTCCCTTTTTTCTGCTCGTGGCCGGATGCCTTCGGCCCATGCCAGTTTGAATACAACACCTCGGATGCGTACGAGTTCTTGGTACCGGCCAGCCAACTTGCGGCCACGTACGCCCCTGAGGGCGCAGGGTTACGTACCTACCTGACCGGCTTCTCCGAAGAAGCGCTCTCCGAATTTGCCGTCATCGAACCAGCGGCTCGCCTCGTCTACCGCTGTTCCGTCCATTGTGCCCTCGATGATTTGCCGGAGATCAGGTCGGCCATCGAACCGGACGGTCGGCTTTATGCGACGTTATGTGAGTTCCAAACGCAAGAATTGCTTCCGGAGGGAGACGACGCCTCAGCTATTATCGGCATCGTTGGGTCACGGACAGGCTTCGGGATTGAAGCGCGCCTCAACAAGGCTCCCTTGAAAGAAGAACTGATGGCTGGATGGTTGGAGCGCCTGATTGGACAGCCGGTCATATATGCGCCCCTTCCCGCCTTCATCTGAGCAGACTGCTGAAACAACCCGCTCTTCTCACCCGGCCTGGCCCCGGCGAATTCTTCACACCCTCCCAGCCCACCAATTGCTCTGCAATTGCGTTCCCGGGACGCGCCCTTCCTCAGGTTCGTCATCAGATCGCTCCCGATCCTTAACGTATTACACCACACGCATCACAGTCTCCCGTTGCGGCCGTTTGGGATAATGCGTGTCCAGGGGAAACGATTGCGAAGCAATCGATGGGATGGGCGGGAGAAAAGTGAGCAGGGGTCGGGCGGGTGAGAATGGCGGCTGGTTTGAGCAGTCCACGAGCATTCTCTACCTCAAGTCATATTTTCGTTGCTCAAAGCCTACAAATTTCGGAAAGTGAAGGCATGAGCCCGCTCACCCGCATTCAGACGGTTCTCGCCAAGCCGTTCATGCCTGCGGTGTTCTTCTTTTCGGGCGTGACGTACGATACGGTGACGCTGACGCGGATCGACCGTCTTCAGGACAATTTGCTGTTGCTGCTCTATCTCTTGCTGCTTGGCGTGCTCATTGTCCTGACCGGGCGAATCGGCATCGAGGCGCCTCCCGACCGCCAACAGCTCGGATCGCTCTCTCCTATCATGCGCTGGCTGCTTCACAGTCGGCCCTACTATCCGATGGCCAGCCAGTTTCTCTTGGGGGGGCTCTTCAGCGCCTATGCCGTGTTCTATTCTCGGAGCGCCACGCTGACCGGTACGGCCGTGTTTTTTGGCGTGTTGGTGCTCTTGCTTGTGGGCAATGAGTTTCTTCGGGATCGCCTTTCGAACCTTCGACTGCTGATCAGCCTGTATGCGCTCGTATGTTTCGGATTTTTTACGTTCTTCCTCCCCGTCATGACCGGCTATATGAACGTCCTGGTCTTTCTTGGCGGCGCGGCATTGAGCGTGGCAGTGACGTTTCGGGTGGTCCAGTTGATTTACCGAAACAATCCTGATCGATCGAGGCGGGAGGCGTTCGGAGTCATCGTGCCGGCATTCGCCTTGATCGGCCTGTTGGTCGGCTTCTATTTTCTGAATTGGATTCCGCCCGTACCGCTCTCAATGAAATTCGGCGGGATCTATCATGAAGTCAAGAAATCGGACGATCGGTTCGAATTGTCGTTCGAACGGAAGTGGTACCAACTGTGGAAACGATCGGATGCGACATTTCCTGCCCACGAGCCGATTTATTGTTTTACCGCCGTCTTTGCTCCGGTCGCCTTGAACACCACGGTCTACCACCATTGGTATTTTCGCCCGCACCAGAACAAGCCGTTCACCCACGCGGACAGAATTCCTGTGAAGATCTCGGGCGGCCGCGAGGCCGGCTACCGGGCCTATACGTTCAAACAGCAGCTCGACCCCGGCGACTGGCGCGTAGATCTCGAAGCCGAGGACGGCCGCATCATCGGGCGGGTCTTCGTCACGGTGGAAAGCCGCGACGAACCCCAGCCGCCGTTGACGACGATCTTCTATTAGGGCTCGTGACGGGAACATCCGACGTGCATCGAGGGAAAGCTTTAGTGGGTGGTCAGTTCCCGAGGATCGAGGGCTTAATGTCCCTGTTTAGGGGTTGCAGGTTTGGGCCCGCGTCTCGTCGTGTGTTGGAAAATGCATTTCGGACAGGTGTAATGAATGAACTGCCCGCTGGCGACCAGCCGCTTTTTCATGGGCACTTTGCACCACGTGCAGAGACGGTCGGGGAGATCCGAAGAGCGCGCGTCGGAGGCGGCATTCATGGGCCGGCATTCTCCATGAGGGCCAAGAATCTTGTCAACCGACTCCTGTAACCGTCGTCCGCAAAAAAACTTCTTTCTTGTCATGCAGATGAAAGAAATCGTGGTATAGTGCAAAAAATTCCCCGTGTTTTTTCACCCACACACAGAAAGGCGGACTGCCCTATGAGCGTCCCGGTTGGTTCCGAAGAGACGATTTTGCCATCGAGTGCCCCCGCGGCTTCCTCAACCATCCCTGCACGGGAGATGGTAGGAGAGGGGAAGGCCTGGGGGTTGTGCACCGCCGTTGACCTGCAAGATTGCCAGCCCGACTTGATCCGTAACGCCGACCATATCCGCCGCTACGTCATTGAGCTCTGCGAACTCATCGAGATGCAGCGGTTCGGCGAGTGTCAAGTCGTGGATTTCGGTTCCGGGCGGGTTGCAGGGTATTCGATGGTCCAGTTGATCTCAACCTCGCTGATCAGCGGCCACTTTGCGAATGACACCAACAATGCCTATCTCGATATTTTCAGCTGCAAGGGCTACGACCCTGCGGTCGTGGAAGAGTTTTCCAGACAGTTCTTTGGCGCTCGGCGATCGACCGCAACCATAACTCTTCGCTATTGAAATGAACACGAGAAACGGGAGCGGCGGGTAAGCCGCTCCCGTGGCTCACCATCCTCTGGCTTTCCGATCATGCGCGCTGCCGGGATCAAAGAATTTTTCAGACAATTGCCTTCAAAGCTCGATACGGAGGCAGCGGAAGATGTGGATGCGGTGTATCAGTTCGACTTGAGCGGGACGCAAGGCGGTCAATATGTCGTGATGATCCGGGAAGGCCACTGTCAGGTGAAGGAAGGCCGGCACGAGGATCCGCACGTGGTTTTGTCGATGGCCGGCGAAGATTGTGTGAAAGTATTGAACGGCGAGCTCAGCGGGCCGGCTGCCGCGATGTCCGGACGTATCAGAATCAGCGGCGACATGGGATTAGCCATGCAATTGCGCATGCTGTTCCCAAGCGTCAGTGAGCAGCTGTAGCTAGGCCTTGTCGTCGCAGAGGTCTCGACTTAACGATTGGCCGGCACGAGCGGCGCTTCAGCAGGAAGCTCCTCAAATACCCTCGATCCATCGACGGGCGCCCGCCGCGGAAAGCGTTCTTCCAGAATCAGATACATGGTTGGGACAAGGAAAAGCGTCAGCAGGGTTGAGACGCTAAGTCCGCCCACGACCGCCCTGGCCAGCGGGGCATTGGTTTCCCCTCCCGTTCCCCATCCAATCGCCATCGGCAGCAATCCAAAGACCGTTGCCAGTGAGGTCATCAGAATCGGACGCAAACGCGTCCTGGCTGCCCGGACCACGGCCTCTCGGAGCGCCAATCCCTTCCGCCGCAGGACGTTCGTGTAATCCACCAGCAGCACGCCGTTGCTGACGACGATGCCGAGCATCATGATGATGCCCATCATCGATGTCGTCGACAGCGTGGTATTCGTCAAAAACAGCACCAAGATCACACCCGGGAAGCCCATCGGAACGGAGAACATGATAATGAACGGATCCACCAACGATTTGAATTGAGCGGCCATCACCATGTACACGAGGACCAATGCGAGCAGGGTCGCGAACAGCAGCCCTGAGAACGTTTCTCGCTGCTGTTGGATCTGGCCCGCCAGCCGTATGCTGAATCCCGTCGGCAACTGGAGCTTGGCAAACCCGGCTTCGAGATCCTCGGCGATGGCGCCGAGATCCCGGTTCAACGGATTCGCGGTGATGTGGATCACCCGTTGAAAATACTTCCGGTCAATTTTTACCGGACCGGCATTTAATTTGAGGGACGCCACGTTCTTCAAGAGGACCGGTTCCCCGTTTCGAGCGGTCAAAATGATGTTCTCGAGGTCGGTCAGGTCCTTTCGGTGCTCCTCCGCCAGCCAGGCGCTGATGTAGTACTCGTTGCCGTTCTGCGGATCGGTATAGATGATCGGATCGGTCTGGCCGTTGCCATTCAGTGAAAATAAGACGGCATTGGCGATGTCGGTTTCGCTGATGCCCAGAAGCGCGGCTTTCTCACGATCGACGACGACATTGACCTCGGGATAGTTCTCCTCGCGGCTGACCTCGATGTCGGCGAGCCCGTCGATCCGATGCATGAGCCCTTCGACCTGACTGATCACGTCACGAGCCTTTTCGAAGTCGTAACCGTAGATTTCGACGTCCACGGACTTCTGGGAGCCGAAACTTGTAACGCGTTTGACCAAACCTCCTGGATCGAAAAACATCGCGACCCCGGGAAACAGCTTGACGACCTTCGGGCGCACGTCGTTCATGATCTGCACTTGATTCCGCGAACGCTTATCGGGCGAGGTCAGATATACCGAGATGACCGAAGTATGGGGCCCCGTGTTCGGATTGAAGAGCGAAGAGCGACCTTGGGCCAGCACGCCGGTGCTCGACACGATGGTTTCCAGTTCGCCGGATGGAATGTTTGAGCGCAGCACACGTTCAACTTCGGCCACTTGCTGCTCGGTTTTTTCGACCCGCTGGCCGACCGGCGCACGCAACACGATGCGGAATTGGCTTTCGTCGGAAACCGGGAGAAACTCCGTTCCGATCTTGGGGATCAAGAGGACGGAGGCGGTGAAAATCAGAAGGATCCCGGTGATGAACAGCTTGCGATGTGTAAGGACCCATCGGAGCGAATCCTCGAATCCGCGGTCCATGGATTCGTACCGAGTCCGGCTCCAATCCATCACGCGCACAAACCAGCGTGGCATCGAACGGTGCGATTCCTGTTCCGGCTTCAGATACTTGAAGCAAAGCGCCGGCGTCACCGTCCGCGAGACGAAAAATGAGGTGAACAGGGCGATGGCGATCGTCACCGTCAGCGGGATCAGCAGGAGACGGGCGATGCCGACGACAAAAAAGATGGGCAAGAATACGACGACGGTGGTGACGGTCGATGCAAAAATCGGCATGGCCACTTCCCGGGCGGCATCAAGAATCGCGTCCCACCGCCGCTGGTTTGTATTGAGATGCCGCTGGATGTTTTCCAACTCCACGATCGAATCATCGACCAGTCGGCCGATGCCAAGCGCCAAGCCTCCCAAAGTGAAGACGTTCAGCGTCTGGCCGGTAAAATAGAGCACGATGAAGGTCACCATAATGGAAAGAGGAATGGCGACTGAGATGATCACCGTGCTGGTCAGGTTGCGCAGAAAGACCAGAATCACCGCGGCGGCCAGCAGACTCCCGTGCAGCGCCTGCTCGATCAGGTTGTTGATGGACTGACGGATGTACACGGATTGGTCGAATGAGATGCCGAGCTGGACTCCGGGTGGAATACCGATCATCTTCGGCAACGCGGCGCGCAACGCGTCGACCACTTCGACGGTATTGGCGATGGGCTGCTTGTTGACGCGCAGATAGACGGCACGCTTTCCGTCTGTTCTCACCACATTGGTTTGGATGTCCGAAGAATCGCTGACGGTGCCCAGATCGCGAACTCGAACGGGATTTCCTTGCTGGTTGACCTTGACGATGACGTCCTGAATCGGTTCGACCGTGCGGAACTGGTTGTTGGTGAATACGTTGTAGTCGAGATTTCCAGCCTTGATGTCCCCCGACGGCAGAATGAGGTTCGCGGCTTTGACCGCCTTGACGACGTCCAAGATCGACAGGCTACGGGCATTGAGCAGCGCCGGATCCAGGTTAATGTTGATCTGGCGGATTTTGCCTCCCTCAACCGTCGCCGCCGCGACGTTGGCAATCTGTTCGATCTGCGGCGCGATTGTGTTGAAGGCGAGGTCGTACAGCGCCCGTTCATCGAGATCATCGCTGGAGACCGTCACGAAGGAGACCGGAATATTCGAAACGTCGAATTTGACGATGAACGGTTGGAGAATGCCGGGCGGCAGGCTGTTCAAGATCTGCGTGATGCGCTGCATCACCTCCATCTGTCCGACGTTGATGTCCGCCCCCCAGTTGAACCAGATCTGCACCGCTCCGATGCCTTGCTTCGCGAACGATTCGACGTGTTCGACATTTGATGCCGAACTGACCGCCTTTTCGATGGGGTAGACGACGCTTTGCTCGATATCGAGAGGGGGAGCGCCCTTGTAGATGACGCCCGCGAAGGCCACGGGCACCTGGATGTTGGGGAAAAGATCGACCGGCAAACGATTCAGCGATGTCGCGCCGAGCACGATCATGGCCAGCGAGAGCATCAAGATGCCGATTCGGTTCCGTAACGCGAGGAGGGTTAAC
>DASUXH010000060.1:0-10539 GCA_036378015.1 Nitrospira sp.
GTAAACTCGGAGAGGCTGCCGTTTCCCGGGCCCACACCCCCGGCGAAGATTCGCGAATGCGGACGGATGGAAGGAGGACTATCGTCTTTGATGTCGAGTTCGTAGGTATCGGCGGAAAGCACTTCTCCTGATTGGGCATCATAGGTTTTGACGGTGATAAAGGAGACCTCTTCGTCCTCAAACCCGAATCCGGCCGCGACGACGGATTTTGCGTCCGCCGCTGGAAGGGCTGAGATCTCGCCGGCGAGACTGAGGACTGGAAAGGCCACGACCGCAAGAACCAGATGTCCTACCCTCAACATTGACGGCATGCTTTGATCTCCCGATACCTGGACCGATGATGACAGGACCGGCCTATGGTGAACATTCCCCGCTCTGGGGGACAATCCCCCAAAAGGGGGTGGTGCCCAAACCAGGAAGGGTGGGCCGCATATGATAGGAGCCTCAGTCCGAGCGATCGAGAGGAACTTCTCCGAAGACCTGGTAGCGGTACTTGGCAACCAATCGATATATCCAATATCCAAGTGGCCTTATCAACGGTAAGGCAAAAAGGCTGGCCAACAGACGGCCGCCCTTCAATCCCGGAAGCAGCGGAAGAAAGGCATCCAGACCGCTGGCGATTCGGCCATCGGCACCCACCAGAAAGGCCGCTTCCGGCCGGCCGTTATGGTAGCGAGAGCCCAGCAATCGTTGTGCTTCCTCGCTTTGATACGGGATCATCCGCACAGTCTCCCCCGCACCGCTCATCCGCTCAAGGCCCCCCTTGGCCGAAACACACATTCGGCAGCGGCCATCATAGATGAGACATTGTGGTGTATTCTGGGAAGCGGATCGGACCATAGTTCGCCCTGTAAATGATTGCCCCCTCCAAAGGCGACCGGTAAGATTTGATCATGCCCCACCGACAGATTCTACTGGTCACCCTTCTGACGGTTACCGCCGTCGGTATCGCTACCCTGCTCCTCATACTTTCCCCGGTCATGCCGGGAGCCCTCCACCTCTGGTGGTGGCTCTTTCTCGTCCTGCTACCGCTTGGATTAGCCTCCGCCATTATGATGAGCTGGGGTTGGGCTGCAATGGCCTGTGTTGCCTACGGGACCATTGGATTAGCGATCGACCTGGCCACAGTCGTGAGTATTCTTGGAGGACGCGAAGGGTCCGGTCTCACACTCGCACTCAGCGTCGTCAGTGGGAGCGCGAATTTTGCGCTGATCGTCTTCGGAGCGCGCGCGTTTTGGATGATCCTCCAGGGACCCGGGCCTCGAGAATCCCGCCCTCCCAATCCTCCTTCCCCTTCGCCATCTTCACCGTCCTGACAGAGGAAAAACCGGCTTCCTTCAGCCACTCTGTCGTGTCTGCAACGGAATAGGTGTTGCCTGATTCCGTGAACAGCAGCATGGAAACCGCAAAGAGAGCAGCCTCTTCGGGAAACAAGCCCTCGCGATCGTGCAGGAATGCATCTTGGATGATCAACCGTCCGCCATCAACCAATGCGTCTCTGACCCGGCGAAACACATCGAGATTTTGCTCGGGAGAGTAAATGTGGAGCACGTTGGAATACCAGATGACATCAAATTGTCCGGGGATTTCATCGCTCAATAAATCCAACCCCAGATACGAAAGGCGTGCTCCCGCCTTGTGTGTCGCCGCGATCTCCTTGGCCACTTCCAATGCCGCCGGACGGTCGCAGACCGTGGCCCGAAGAGCAGGGTTCTTGGAGAGAAACGCCATCGCATAGGTGCCTGGCCCTCCTCCGAGGTCGAGCAGCGTCTTGACGCCTTTGAGGGAAAGTTGCGCGGCAATCATCGGCGCCGTCTCCAGCGTCCGATGATGCATGGCCCATGTAAATTGGCGACGATAATCCGGTGCTTCCGGTTCATCCTTATCCAGCGGTTCACCGGTCTTGACCGATTCCATCAGGCGCAGCCAGTCGTTCCAATGGTTCCTAATCAGACGCAAATAGCTTCCGCGATAGGCCGGATCGTCCGCGTTCAAGGCCGTCGCCGCCAGAGCGCTGTTGCGGTAGCGGCTCCCCTGTTTTTGCAGCAATCCGGCCGTCGCCAGATTCCGGCACAAAATCGACAGCCCTCGCTCGCTCACTTTCACTTCACGAGCAAGGTCAGGCAACAGCCACGTGGTCCTGCCGATGACGGTGAAGAGGTTGAGTTCGAGGGCAGCGAGCAGGACGCGCGGCAGTCGATACGCCGACAACGCATCGCGGAAATCTTCGAAATTCTTGATGGACCGTTTCACGGCGTCCCCCCGATCTGCCGGCAACACCAGCGCATGAGGTCTTGGACTTTAGAAAGATTGCCAAAATCCACCTCGCGCTCGAAGCTCACCGCGACGTACTCTTCATTCATTTCCGTTTGCTCCGAAAATCCTGATTGCAGCAGCAGCGGACGGAATTTCGCGACGGCAGGTTGGATGAAAAACTTGGCCTGCTTGGCCACCTCATCCGTCCCGAGGTCTTCGGGCGTGCCCTCGGACATGAGACTCATGACGTCGTCCATGGCGACGCCGTATTGGCAAAGCAGCTTTCCTTCAGGCTTGATCTCGAGCAGCCACCCGTCGGCGCCGAGGTCGAGGGCCAGTGGACCGTCGGGCTCCAACTCGTACAGCTGTGGAAATGCTTTGGCCAGCGTGGTACGCGCGTCCTTCCACTGCGGCGACCTGGTGTCAGTCATCCGTGTAACTCCTTGCGAGCCTGCCGGGAGGCATCAGCCGAAAGGCGTTCTCGCAACGCGTTCAGGCGCTTGGTGTTCTCTTCCAATTTCGGCAGTTGGTATTTCCGGTCCATCTCGACCACCCGTTCGAGCAACTGGGCCGCTTCTTCCAATCGCCCCATGGATTCATAGCAGTCGGCCAACACATACCTGGCCCCACCGGTGCGAAGTTCGTCACGGGACCGTTCTGCAATCGACTGGCTGGTTTGGCAACAGGCGACCGCATCGTCAAACCGCTTTTGGATCAAAAAGGTTCGCCCCATCATGCGCCAGGCATCGGCGACTCCGCCGTCGTTGCCCAGCCGCCGCATCAAGAGCATCGACTTCTCATACTGTGCAATGGCCTCGGTGAATTGGCCTTGTTCCCTCGCGATCAAGCCTAAATCGGAAAACAGCACGGCCTTAGCGGCTTCATCGTGCGTCTTCATCATCAAATCGAGCGCCTCGAGATAGTAGGCTTTCGCGCGATCCCATTCTCCAGCATCGGCCCTCAAGTTTCCGAGATTCGCGAGGGTGGTACCGATGCCCTTCTCGTCTCCAAACATTTTTTGCAGCTCCAAGACCTCCTGATAATAACCCTGGGCCTTATCCCGTCGGCCGCTTACGGCACAAATATTTCCTAAATTCCCCAACGTCGCGGCTAACGCCCGCTGATCGCCAGTGAGACGATCGCATTCGAGGGCCTTCGCATAACAGGTGTACGCCTCCGTATAGTGTCCCCTGCCGAAATGCTCATTACCCTGCCGGTTCAATTCTTCGGAGAGGCCGTTCTTCAGCGTCATCAATTGACAACCGCTGGCCGCGAGTCAGGCGACGGCCTGTTCGACGGCCGCTTTCGCGCCCGTGAGAATTGAGGCGCCATCCCCGACGAGAATGGCGTCGAATTGATACTTCAGCAGACGGCGAAGCGCCTGTTTCGCCCTTGCGGCATCGGAGTATTTTTCCGCCGCCAACAATGAAAGCGCGCCCGCCGGCTTGCCGATCAGCGCATCACCAACGATGAGCACGCCTTTACCTTGTTGGAGAAACAAGGCTGATTCACCCGGCGATTTTTGGTCTTGAAGATGAATGACCCAAATACCGCCGGGCAGCAACTCTCCATCCTTGAAGGTCTTGGATGGTTTGAGATCCATCTGAGGCGCGTCCGCATCGGGAACTTGCAGGTGGCAGCGGAAGTCCGACTGGCAGGCTGCAGCTTCTCGTGCATGGTCGCGATTGGTAATGATAATGTAATCGAGCTGGCCTTGCCGACGGATCAAGGTGCTGGCTTCCGGCGTCATGGGAGGCGGATCGACGAGGATTTTGTGCTCTCCCACCGTGAGAAACAGGCCGTTGAAATTCACCTGCTTCTCTTCGGAAAACCAGGACCACTGCCAGATGCCGGGGAGAAGTGCTTTCATGTTAGCCGAATGAATGCTACATGAGCGGGGGCACGGACCGCATCACAACGAGGCGACGGCATCCTTGACCGTTTTTGTCACCTTCGTGAGAATACTGGCTTCGTTGGGCAAATCGATGATGTCATCCTCCGCCACCGTAATGAACTTGCGATTGGCTCCCTTGGTGAGTGAAATGAGGAACATGCTGTTCGACGGGGTGACCGGGATCACAACTTGTACCAGTTGATCGATACCCTTCACCATCTCCAGAAACTTTTGTTTTCCTTCTTCCATCTCATCCATTCTTCATCTTCCTCTTCTCGTACTCCCCGCCATGCGAAACCGGATGTGCTGGTTAGCGACAGGACTCGGTAGCTACATCTTGTTGCTTCCGGCCGCCAGCAGCTTATCCACCTCGGACACAATGGCATCCGCTCCCGCCAATTCCATATTGCCGACGCGTTGCCAGCGGATGACCCCCTGCTGATCGATGACATACACGTTCGGAATGAATTTGCCGCCGCCGTACAGCTTATCGGTCACCTTGCCGGGATCCAGGAGATACGGATACGTGACTTTCACAGGAAACGCCGAGAGAAATTCGCCGACCTCTTTCTTGGAATTACCGGAAGAATTGACGCCGACGACCGCCACATTCTTTCCCTGGGTCGCCTCATAGACCTTTTGCAGATTTGTGCCTTGCATCATGCAGGGGTCGCAGATATGGAAGAGTCCGAGCACCACGACCTTTCCCTTATAGGCATCCAATGAAACAGGTTCCCCACTGATGGCGTTCAACGCGAAAGAAGGCGCTTTTTCGCCGACTTTGAAAAATCCCGCGGCGAGCAGGAGATGGGCGGAAAGGACGGGAATAGTCAGGACACCAAGAATAACGGCAAGACGTTTCATGGAGACCTCCATAGACGATGGTCAATGCTGAAAGTGGAGTCGCGCTATCCTACCACGCAGTTTTTTAGGGGAGCAACGGCGGCCGCCGCCTTCCTAGCTCGACCGTTCGAACAGTCCGAGTTGGAATTCTTCGGCCCTGGTGAAGGAGATGGGATATCGTTCAGTGAAGCAGGCGTTGCAGTAGTGGTCGGGAGCGCCCGGAGCCGATTTCAACATCCCATCGAGGCTCAGATAGGACAGGCTGTCCGCCGTGATGTACTTGCGAATCTCCTCGGTCGAATGACTCGAGGCGATCAGTTCCTTTTTTGTCGGCGTATCGATGCCGTAGAAACACGGCGAGATGATCGGTGGAGAGCTGATCCGCATATGCACTTCCTTGGCGCCGGCCTGGCGGATCATTTTCACGATCTTGCGGCTGGTGGTTCCGCGGACGAGCGAATCATCGACGACGACGACCCGCTTTCCGTGGAGCACCTCAGGGACGGCATTCAGCTTGACCTTCACGCCGAAGTGCCGGATCGACTGTTCGGGCTCGATGAATGTTCGTCCCACGTAATGGTTCCTGATCAAGCCGGTTTCGAACGGAATGCCGGCCCCTTCGCTATAGCCCAGCGCCGCGGGCACACCCGAATCCGGCACAGGAATGACGACATCGGCCGGCACCCACGACTCTTGAGCCAGCTGGCGTCCCAGGGCTTTTCGCGTCGCATAAACGGCATTGGCGCCAAAAATCTTGCTATCGGGCCTGGCAAAATACACATATTCGAAGACGCACATCGCCGGCTGAACGGCTGAAAACGGCTTGTAGCTCGTCACGCCCTGTTCGTTCAAGACGACGAGTTCGCCCGGCTCGATTTCCCGGACGATCTCCGCATCCAGCAAATCGAACGCGCATGTTTCCGATGCCACAAGATAGGTATCGCGCAACCGTCCAAGCGACAACGGTCTGAAGCCGTGTGGATCCCGCGCCGCGATAATCCCGTCGTCTGTGAGCAGAACGACGGAGAAGGCTCCACGCACTTGACTGAGCGCGTCGATGATCCGGGCAAGCAGCGTGTCGGCCCGAGAATGAGCGATGAGGTGAATGATCACCTCACTGTCCGACGTCGACTGGAAAATGGCGCCGTAGGCTTCGAGTTCATTTCGAAGGACTTGCGCATTGATGAGATTCCCATTATGCGCCAGGGCCAGATTGCCGAAGGCAAAATTGACCGTGAGGGGCTGCACGTTCTTGAGATCCTGACCTCCGGCGGTCGAGTAACGATTGTGGCCGATGGCCATCGAGCCGGTGAGGTTCTTGAGCGTCTGAGTGTTGTAGATATCGGCCACCAATCCCATGCCCTTGTGCACGTGGAAATGATCGCCGTCCGCTGAGACGATGCCGGACGCTTCCTGTCCGCGGTGTTGCAGCGCATAGAGTCCGAGATATGTCAGATTCGCGGCTTCCTTATGGCCGCAGATGCCGAAGACGGCGCACTCGTCGTGAAATTTATCGGGAGTGACGATGGGAAGTTCTCTACGCATATGCCGACCGCTATTCCGGACTCAGTTGCTGCTCCAGGGCACGGGCCCACCGGTCCGACACCTGGGCGACGGGAAGATCGATGCGACAGCCGTTACTCATCCCGCGCTGCTCCACCTCGATAACGAATCGGTCTCCGCCGACCGTTCCGACATGAACGGCCGGAATACCGGCTTCCGTCGCACGACTCAACAATGCTTCCACAGTATTCGGCCTGACCGAGAGAATGATCCGCGACTGGCTTTCGCCGAACAAGAGGGCGTCGCGCCGCAATGAACCAAGCTCCAATTTTACCACAGCCCCGTGCGCGGCGCCCGGCCCGGAGATGCAGCATTCCGCCAGTGCCACCGCAAGTCCTCCATCGGAACAGTCATGCGCGGATCGAACCAGTCCTTCATGGATCACTTTCAATGCGAAAGCGTGAAGCGCCTTCTCAGTATCGAGGTTCAAGAGTGGCGGCGAGCCCTGCTCGCGGTGCTGTAAGACTTTGAGATACTCGCTGCCTCCCAGGTCGTCTCTGGTCTGGCCCAGGAGCACGATCGCATCGCCGTCATCCCGGAACCATTGGGTCATCGCGCGCTCGGCTTCCTCGATCAATCCGACCATCCCCAGCATAGGGGTGGGATAGATCGACAGCCCGTTGGTTTCGTTATAAAAACTCACGTTCCCGCTGACGATGGGAATGTTGAAATGTTCACAGGCATCCTTGAGGCCCTCGATCGCCAGCACGAACTGCCACATGATATCCGGCCGCTCAGGATTTCCAAAGTTCAGACAGTCGGTCAGCCCGATCGGTTCGGCGCCGGAGCAGACGAGATTGCGTGCGGCCTCGGCCACCGCCAGCCGGGCGCCTTCATAGGGATGCAGCAGACAATATCGGCCGTTGCAATCAACGGTCATCGCGACGGCTTTGTTCGTGCCCTTGATCCTTACCACCGCAGCATCGGAACCGGGTTTCACGATGGTGTTCGTCCGCACCATGTGGTCATACTGTTCATAGACCCACCGCTTGCTGGCAATTGTAGGACTCGCCAATAACGCCAGCAGGGCAGCAGCCGGGTCCTTAACATCAGGAATAGAATCGTAATTGAGATTCGTCAGTAAGTCTTGATAGGCAGGAGGCGAGTACGGGCGCTCATACCTTGGGCCGTCATCGGCCAAGGCTTTCGCCGGAATTTCCGCGACGACTTGGCCTTGATCGAGCACTCGCAGCAGCCCATCGCCGGTCACTTTGCCGACAACCGCTACGTCGAGATCCCACTTCCGACAAATCCTGAGACACTCTTCTTCCTCGCCCGCTTTGGCCACCATCAACATGCGTTCCTGAGATTCGGACAGCATCAATTCATACGGCGTCATCCCCGGCTCGCGACGCGGAACATGCGTGAGGTCCAATTCGATGCCGTTCCCGGCTCTCGAGGCCATTTCGCAGGACGAGCTTGTCAGGCCCGCTGCGCCCATGTCCTGAATGCCAACCAGCAAGTCGTTCGCCATCAATTCCAGACAGGCTTCCAGCAGAAGTTTTTCCTGGAACGGATCGCCGACCTGGACGGTCGGCCGCTTCTGCTCCGACTGGTCATCGAAGGCGTCGGACGCCATCGTGGCGCCGTGGATTCCGTCTCGTCCCGTCTTCGATCCGAAGTAGATGACAGGATTGCCGACGCCAGCCGCCGTGCCGCGAAAAATTTTGTCCTTGTGAGCGATGCCCAGACAGAAGGCATTTACGAGCGGATTGAGCGAGTAAATGTCATCGAACCGCACTTCGCCCCCAACCGTCGGAACTCCCATGCAGTTGCCGTAGCCGGCGATGCCGGCCACAACGCCTCTCATCAAGTGGCGGTTCTTTGCCGTATCCAGGCCGCCGAAGCGCAGCGAATCAAGCAAGGCAATCGGCCTGGCACCCATCGTAAACACATCACGCAGAATGCCGCCGACGCCGGTCGCCGCCCCTTGATAGGGTTCAATGAAGGACGGATGGTTGTGCGACTCCATCTTGAAGACAACGCACAGGCCGTCTCCGATGTCGACGGCGCCGGCATTTTCTCCCGGTCCCTGCACCACACGTGGCCCCGTCGTGGGCAGTTTTCTCAGATGTACGCGCGAGCTCTTGTACGAGCAATGCTCCGACCACATGACGGAAAACATGCCGAGTTCGGTAATATTCGGCTCGCGCCCCAAAATCTCGAGAATCCTCTTATACTCGTCGTCCGTCAGATTGTGCTGCGCCAGAAGATCCTTCATGTCGACCGTCTTCGTTTTCATAGGTGCCTATACATCACAGCGGCAGCGCTTCTTTCTCAAAATTTCCACTTGTGCGCGCTTGGTGGCTACAAAAACACGCTGAACACCGCTGCCGCGCGCCAGGCGTTTCGGCAATGGGCTTTGATGCCGATATCCGCGAACAACCATCTCGAGGACCAGCGCGTCATGCCTGCTATAGAGCGCCTTCAGCTTTCCGCGCCAGCGTAAGGTTTCCGGATGACGGGCATAGCCCTGTTTGCCGTTCACCAGCACCGACCAGATCGCGTGCAGCTCCCGATGCTCACCGAGCAAGTGATTTCGACAGAGCCTCTTCGGAGAAATATCCCAAATCCGCATCTTCTTCTTTCAACAATAATGGTGGCCACAGCTCCCAAGGGAAAGGTCATGGCGCGGAGCGACTTGACGAGAGCGGTCCAGAAGGAGTTCCACCTGGCTGACTCCGCAAGGGTGACCGTGAAGGCACGGAGCGACCGGCCATCACCTCACCCCGCCCCAACCATTTTCAACGGCCGCTTCTTCAAAGCTTCCAGCATCGACGTAAAGACCAGCCGTCCGTCCTCATTGCCCAAAAGCTCTTCAGCGGAGCGTTCAGGATGCGGCATCATGCCCAAAACATTGCCTTCTGCATTGCGAATGCCGGCGATATTATCGATGGAGCCATTCGGATTGGCTTCGGGTATCACCTCCCCATCTTGTGTGCAGTACCGGAAAACGACTTGGGCATTGGCCTGCAACCCAGCCAGTGTCACGGGATCGGTATAGTAATTCCCTTCGGCGTGCGCTATGGGAATCCTGAGCACCTGGCCAGGCCGGCATGCGCCGGTGAAAGGCGTAGCCGCGTTCTCAACCCGGATATGCACATCCTTGCAGACAAAGTGGAGCGAGCGGTTCCGTAGCATCGCCCCAGGAAGCAGTCCGGCCTCGAGCAAAATTTGGAATCCGTTGCAGATGCCCATCACCAATCCGCCGCTTTGGGCGAACTCTCTTAGGGCATTCATCACGGGAGAAAAGCGGGCAATGGCCCCCGTCCGCAGGTAGTCACCGTAAGAGAAGCCGCCGGGAATGATAATCGCGTCCAATCCGGAAACCGAATCCACCTTGTGCCAGACCATCGTCACGCTCTGTCCCAGCACGTCCTTGAAGACATGCTCGCAATCGTGATCGCAATTCGAGCCAGGAAATACGATGACGCCGATATTCATGGTTAGGCCAACTCGTAACGGTATTCTTCGATAATGGTGTTCGCCAGCAGCTTCTCGCACATCTGCCTCACCTGAGCTTCAGCCTTCGTTTTGTCCGCTTCTTTAAGGTCCAACTCCATATACTTCCCCACGCGGACGTTCGCGGCATTCTTAAAGCCCAGAGAATCCAGCGCATGCTCGATGGCCTTGCCCTGCGGATCAAGAATGCCCTGCTTCAATGTCACATGAATCTTTGCCTTCACGATTTACTCCCCTGCTGTTCCGATGCCTTGCCCAACCCATCCACATATCGGCGAATTTTGAAAATGACCACGACCGTGGCCACACCGCCCACGGCAAGGGCCGCAAACGCCCACCGCCATGGCGAATCCTCCAATCGATAGGCCATGAGGGCGACGACGCCCGCCCAGACAATGACCGCCGCGACTAACCCATAATTCAAAAACGCCTTCAGCATTTCTCTTGTCTCTCTCCCTCCAAAAGGAGAGGCATCGTCTCAAATGGAGTTATGCTGCCGTGAGCGAACTTGCCGAGAGGAG